>JBHEOF010000131.1:0-5414 GCA_046261715.1 Bacteroidales bacterium | reverse complement strand
GAGAAACATTTAGGTTACGCCACCTCAACCGACGGTATCAACTGGGAACGTTATGCCGGAAACCCTGTTTTTGATAAAAAATGGACCGAGGACATGTTCGTGCTAAAAAGCGGCGAAACCTGGTATATGTATGCCGAAGGGAAAAATGACATCGCGCACATGCTCAGCTCATCCGATGGAATTCACTGGGAGGAGCAGGGTGATTTGGTTATCCTCAAAACCAATGGCGATACGATTCCCGCCCCCTACGGAACACCAACAGTTTGGACAGAAAATGAAAAATGGAACCTTTTTTATGAGCGCGATGATCTGGGAATCTGGCTGGCCACCTCCGAAGATAAAATTACCTGGACAAATATTCAGGATGAACCGGTGCTTGAGATGGGGCCCGAAGAATATGATGCCGGGGCAGTAGCCGCCAACCAGGTAGTAAAATACGAAGGCCGTTATTATATTTATTATCACGGTTCTACCAATCCCAACTGGGCCAACCCGGACGAGAATGCCCTGTGGACTTCCAGTGTGGCCATGTCAACTGACCTCATCCACTGGAAAAAATACCCCGGTAACCCGATTGTTGAAGGCGACCACTCCAGTCCTATTCTTGTTTTTGACGGAGAAAAGCACAACCTGTACACCATGCATGATATCGTATGGCTTTACTTTCCGGAATGACTATTGACGAAGGTGGTTTTTCAGTAAATCATAAGTGGCTGGCAACCTTGTTTGTATCATGTTAATTTGCTCCACTGATATCCTTTCATCTGAAAACGGTACAATTAACGTAAAATCTTTTAGTTCGTTGATTTCCCTTCGTTTGTATTGGTATTCGTATGTAAACCGGTTGTCGGAACCCGTTTCCACATCCGGCTCAAAAACATTTGGGACGGTCAGAAAAAACCGACTTTCGTTCAATCGTTCCTTTTGAGCATCGTTGAACAATTCCTGTTCAGCTAAATATACGTAAAGTTCCTTAGCCGTGTTTAATGCCGGATCGATCAGGTAAACCGAATCGGCAAGCAAATGACTGTACCGCTCTGTTTTTTTTAATTCTCTTAGAACATCATGAATATCATCAGAAACATAAGGGTAGTGGGTGCAGCCAAGGATAATGGCTTTAAGCGGAATGCCTGTCTTATCCTTTCTTACCTGTTCTGCCAGGCTCACAATGTGGTAACGGGTATAATTTTCAACTGAATTTAGTTCAATAGTATCCGAGAGGGCCAGGGTGTTTTTATTGAAAAGAATTCTGTGATTGGTTATATCAAAATTATAATAAGGCAGCAATTGTTTTTCAATCGGGTACTTTCCATTATTTAAGGCAGGCCCCTGGTATTCAGGATACGGTTTTGTATAGTTCCTGTTGATATAATCGGGCTTGTTGTCAATTGATTCAGCCAGGCCTTTCCCGCCTTGCTGAATTATTTGAAGATTACCGGTATATCCCTTTTTTAATTCATTAAGTGTATTTACATAAGCGCCGGAAGCCACTGTGGCAGGAGTTGCAAATACGGCAACTGTAGCATTTTCTTCCTTTTCAATTACCTCTAAAGCGCCCTTACATCCGGCATCAATTACCCCAATCACTTTAATGCCCTTGCCCGACACCCGGCTCAATTCATCTGCCTGTGGTTTGGCATAGGCTGTGGCTGTGTTACATGCGATTACAATGGCTTTAACATCCGGCTTATCGGAGGCAACTTCAGGCGAACCTGCTGAAATGTGGTATTTATTATTCAGCAGAAATAAAACATCTTTTAATACATGTTCTACGAGAAGATCCTTTTTACCTTCTTCCACATAATTACTGTATGGCATATTGGCCTGATCGGCCAGATAAACAAATTGTTCATGAAGGAAATCTTTTTGTCTGTCGGGTCGGTTTTCGTGTTTCTCATTAAAAAAATCGGCATTAACAATAGCATCAAAAACAGTTAATCCACCAATACCCGAGTCGAAAACACCTATGGCAAAATCATTTCCCGGTTTTGAATTCCCGGATTTTGTTACAGAATAAATAGAACTGTTCTCTTCAGTGACATAATCAATAAACTCTTTATGAGGAGTTAAAAGCTCTAATTCACTTTTCTGTGCACATTGCACAAACAGTATGGCTAAAGTGACTAAAAAGATCATTTTCTTCATCGTGTCTGTTTTTATAAAACTATTCTTCCGGAACTCAAATAAAATTCATCGAAATAACACCTGCCTGCTTGCAGTATATTTTTAAAACTTTGCCCTCTCTCTGCTATCGATAGGTTTTCCAGATAGTTTTCCATTATATTTTCCGTTTTCAATCACCATATCGCCATTAACCAAAAGATATTCTACCCCGCTGCTATATTGATGAGGTTCGTCAAAAGTGGCTACATCCTGTATTGTTTCCGGATTAAATATCACAATGTCTGCTATTTGTCCTTCTTTAATGCTGCCTCTGTTTTGTAATCCTATCATATTTGCCGGCATTGATGTAGCAGCCTTAATCGCCTGTTCCATGCTGATTACTTTATCTTCTATCACATATTTTCTAATCTTTCGGGGAAAAGCTCCGTAGCACCTTGGATGGGGTTTCCCATCACCCGGAATTTCGATATGGCCATCAGAAGAGGTCATTACGTAATCTTTTTTCATAAAATGAATGACATCAGCGTCACTCATATTGAAAGAGACAATGCCGGGACTGCCTTCCTGTATCAGTTGTATTGCCGCTTCAACCGGTGATTTTTCCATTTTTTGGCTGATTTCCAAAAGATTTTTCCCTTCAAACACGGGGTTAGCCGGATGAGAGATAATCACCAATGATTCGGGTCCTCCCCTGCGTTCTATATTTTCAGCAATTTCATTTTTTATCTGCGGCAACAGCTCAGGATTATTTAAGCGCTCTTTTAATTGTCCGCCGGCACGCACCCAGGCCGGCACAGTAGCTCCGGCAAGCCCCGTGCTTGATGCGTTATAAGGGTATTGGTCGGCAAATACATGAACACCCCTTTCCCTTGCATCTTCAATCACTGAGCAAATTTTTTCAGACATTCCCCATACGGGTTTTCCCAATGCTTTAATATGTGATATCTCAACCCGAACACCTGTTTGTTCACCAATTAATACAGCCTCCTTTACAGCTTCCTCCAATCCAACCGAATAATTACTCTCATCGCGTAAATGAGACGCATAAAATCCATCGTATTCTTTTAAAACGTTCACCAATTCAATGACTTCATTGGTTGTTGAATAAGTTCCCGGCGTATAAAAAAGGCCGGTAGAAAAGCCACACGCCCCTTCTTCCATCCCCTTCTTTACCATTTTTTTCATTTCTTCAAGTTCCTCTTCCGTTGGAGCCCGGTCCTCCATTTCCATCACTTTTCTTCTTATTGTATTATGTCCAATCAGATGTAGAATATTGGTTCCGGTCCCAACAGAATCAAGCTGCCGGTAAAATTTTTCCACTTCAAAAGTTCCGCTTCCACAATTACCTGTAACGACAGTGGTAACGCCTTGTTTTAGATAATTTTCAACGGAATTCATGCCTTCATCTAATATTTGTCCGTCACTGTGCGTATGTATATCAATAAATCCGGGAGCAATAATCAGGTTGGCGGCGTCAATAACAACAGCTCCTTTTGTTGATATATTTTTGCCCACTTTTATGATGGTGCCATTTATTATACCAAGGTTTGTCTGCACGGGTTTATTGCCCTCACCGTCATATACAGTTCCGTTTATTAATACAATATCGAAACGTTCATTTGTACATTGGTTAATTAATACAAACAGTAAACTGAAAACTATAAATTTTATATTTTTCATATTTTATTGACTTATACAATTACCAAAATTAATCATAATTAATTATTGATTGCTCATGTTATTTTTCAAATTGATTTTCGACTGGCACAACAGATCTTTGATGTTCTTCCAACTGCAATCAGTTTTGTATTAGCCATTTTCATTTTGTGTATTTTAAGTTAAAATATCTTTTTATTGTGAAATATATCTTCAATGACCAATATTAAGGCGTCCGCTATTCTTTTTGATCCCAAATCGGAAGGATGGACACCATCAACCGTGCATTCATAGTAGTCATTACCAAGAACAGTCGAACCATCAAGGAAATAAATATTTTTATCTCCTGCCGCCTTTCTTTCTTTTATCAGATTCTCCTGAAAATTTCTGTTCGACATCAAAAGCCCGTACATAGGCGACCCTTCAGTTTCTCTGGCATATCTTATCTTCGACATTATCAATAGGGGTGTTTCCGGATGTTCCTCTCTTAAAGTATCGATGAATTGTTCAAGCGTATTAACGATGGTTTCACTGGCATTGGCTTCATAATCTAAAATGATTAGACCAACATTGGAAATTTGATTCATCAAATGTGCCAAAGCGGGTTCACCCCTTCCATTTCCTGAAAACCCCATATTTACAAATTGTGCATCTAATTTACGGCTCATAATATTCGGGTAGGCCATTCCCGGCCTGGATACACATCCGCCCTGGGTTATTGAAGTGCCATAAATAACAATCTTACCGCAGAATGAGAATGGCTGCGGCGATTGTATCAGGGAGCCTTCATCAAGGCCAATTTGTAATGAATTCACACCATTGTAAAGAGGAAAATTAAGTGTGAAAGTTCTAAGTTGGGTTTGGTTATCATTGAAAAGTTCGACCTGATATCGAATTGAATCTTTAGAAAACCGGGTAGTTTTCAGGTATTTTTGAACTCCTTCGTCCAGCATATACAAATCAAATCCACTTTGTCCCGTAGCAGGCATATGGTACATGCCCGACTTTTCTCTTAGTTCAACTTTTACCATTATTCTTTTGCTGTCAGTACTAAACCTAACTTGACCTCCGGCAGTATTGTTTGCCAATTGATCTACTGCATCCCTGATTTCCCAATCTGGGTGAACAGGCAACCTTCGATAAACATGATCTTGTTTGATCCATTCAAATCCCACCAAATGAAATGGGTCTTCCCGGGCATCAAACCATACTATTCCATTCATATCGGCTTTATGCAATGCCATATTTGGATCCAATTTCAAAGAAGTTGAACCTTGGGAGTATCCCATAAAGTTGAGGCCCATCATCAAAATGAAACATTGAATTGCTGTACGATTTTTTACTAAAAGATTAGTGACTGTATTCATTTGTTTATGTCCCTTCTTTATTATTTATTAATCAGTTTTATTCCAAAACCAAAACGGCATCTTCCCATCCATCCGGGGGCGAAATTTCATTTTGAGACTGATGAACAGTGCTAAGCGATTCCCCCGACTTTGGGTTAAACCATGACAATTTATTGGCAGGTTCCTGTTTCAGGGTAAATTTTGAATTGTCGGGGCAATAAACTAATACTTTCCTCCCTGAAGTTACGGCTAACTTTTCCAACTCCCCATGTCCTTTTCCATCTGCAA
>JBHEOF010000130.1:453-5440 GCA_046261715.1 Bacteroidales bacterium | reverse complement strand
TTATTGCGCTCCCATTACTTTACATACTGAAATATATTTATTCTTGCATAAATGCATTTACATCATTTCGCCAATGCTTAAGTTTTGCAAATAATTCATCGGCTTTTTGTGGCATTTTTTTCGACAGGTCATTTTTTTCTCCGATATCTTTTTCTAGGTTAAAGAGTTCTATTCTTTCCTCTTTGTACCAATGAATTAGTTTAAACTTTCCATCTCTAACCACACTGCAACCTGTATCTCCAACATATCCAGGATTTCCTGCCTGAGTATGCCAATAAGAAAGTTTACGGCTTGTTTTTACTTCACCTTTTAAAACTGGAACAAAACTAATCCCGTCTTTATGCAGTTCAGGACGAAGGGGTTGTCCTGCCATTTCTAAAAAGGTAGGATAATAATCCATACCATTCACCAGTGCATCAGATTTACCTGTTTTAGTAACTCCTGGCCAGTAAACAATGAGAGGAACCCTTATTCCACCCTCATATAACCATCCTTTTCCAGCTCGCAGTGGCAAATTAGAAGTTGCAAGTTCCCTTTGTGCGTAACCTGTATTTGACAAACCACCATTGTCTGAGGTAAATACAATTATGGTATTTTCGACCAGCGAAAGTTGCTCGAGGGTTTCCCTTATGCGCCCCACACTTTCATCAACACTTTCAATCATGGCTGCATAGGTCGCATGGTTTTGGTGTACATTGGCTACGCCAGTTCCTTCTCTGATATATTCTGTAGGTGGCGGATTCATCGCACTTAATTTCTTATTGTACTTAGAATTGAGTTCAGGTGTGGCCTGAATAGGTGTATGCACTGCATAATGCGAGAGCATTACAAAAAAGGGATTCTTCGATTTTTTTTGAATGAAGTTGATGGTTTCATCAGTCAGTCGGTCAGTTAGATATTCACCTTCTTCTCCCCCTGCCAATCCGGGAACACCATAATCCGCATAACTACCATCAGCACGTTTAATTTTTCCGATTCCTTTGTAGGGATAGTAATAAGATCCCGGCTGACCAATATGGCTGCCACCTTTGTTTACATCAAATCCTTGTTTCTCAGGTAAAGGATAGTCTTCACTATCTTTACTTCCCAAATGCCATTTACCGGCATAAAAGGTTTCATAACCTGATTCTTTTAATAATTCAGAGAAACAGATATCATTTTTTGATAAAAAACGCTCCTTACCTAAAACCCTCGCAGGATATTTACCCGTCATTAATGCATAACGGGAAGGCACACATAATGAATGAGCGCTATAGGCCTGGGTAAAACGAATACCTTCAGAGGCTAGCTGATCAATAGCCGGGGTTTCATAAAATTCTGAACCGTAACAAGCAAGATCTTTCCAACCTAAATCATCAACGACAATAAATACGATATTCGGCTGATTTTGTGCGTATATGTTAAAACGGCTAATAAAAATCAATACAAAAAAACCAATTATTAACTTAGCTAAATGTCTGTTGTTAGTCATACTTACTGTTTATTATATTAGTACTTACGTTCACTATTTTGTCTGAAGATATTATCAAATATAAAAAAACTTTGACGAATTCTCTTTAGCAATATTATCTAATTCCTAAGTATTTTTTAACCTATCGAATAATAGCAGAAAATGTCACTATGTCTGTTTCTTGTTTATACGCACCATTGCACAACCTCTTTTTAAAGGAATTATAACCTCATTCTTTTTAGGTTTAACCATTTGCCAGACATCTTCTCCGGGATGTATACACTGAATTTATACATATGCTCCGAAGAACTTCCAACTTCCAGCATGAAATTTCGTTTTTCAGGATATATTTTCGATTAACTATTTCTTCCTTCAGATCAGCCAACAAATTTAACCCCCAATCTTCAGGTTTTTCAGGTTGACCTTCGGCAAATTTAACAATTTTCCAATCATTATATCGGAGCGCCCACCTGTTGGTCCGTTGGCCCCATATCCAATATAAATCCCGGTCGGCAAGAGTATCATTTCTGAAAAGCACCGGAGCCAGGTCCACTCCATCCAGTGGATACGCCGCCGCCTTTAACATGTGCTGAACATTCTTTAAAGGTACGAAAACCATGTTTTTTGATGCCCCTGAAAATGTAAAATAAAAATTAGAAAAAATGATGCATTTTGTTTATGTTTGAGTCGTTAACCTATAAATAACAAACAAAAAAACATCACTTTCAGGATAATAAATACAAAAAGAAAATTACACGGACAAAAAAGTTGTTAAATCCTCATTTACAGGTAATAACATCACTAAAAAACCTGGACTGAATTCAGTGTCAAAATAGTTGAACCAAGACAAGAGTGTATGGGCGAAGTACGTTCCATTAGCTCAAAAAACAACAATAAACATGAAAAAAATTTCATTGCTATTCATAACTTCTGTTTTTTCTTTTCTGGTATACGGACAGGAAAACTCTAAAGACCATTCCTATTTTAAGAATGGACAAATTCATGTTGTGAGTTCGTCGCACCAGGATATTGCATGGATGGACACGCCTGAAAAGTGTGTTGAGTTCAGGGATGTGAATATGATTACTCCGGCCTTAAAACGGATGGGAGAAAACCCTGATTTTAAATTTAATGTTGAAAATGCAATGAATCTTTATGAATATCTGGAGCGTCATCCTGATCGTTTTGATGAGATTAAGAAGTTCACCGAGTCGGGGCAAATGGAATGGGGGGCGAATTATAATCAGCCCTATGAAGGAATGTATGATGGCGAAGCCCTTATCCGCCAAACATATTTAGGGAAAAAGAGACTGCAAAAGATGATTCCAGGTGGAAATTATACCTGTGCATGGGATGAAGATGTGCCAGCTCGTGTAACCCAACGGCCGCAAATGTTAGCGAAGGCAGGTGTAAAATATTTACAGTTTAGTCGTTTTGAACCGGGTTTATACCATTGGTATAGCCCAGACGGGAGCTATATCACCGGTTTCTCACCAGGTCAGTACCATATGTCGGGAACAACTGTGGCTAATGCTGGTACTGATGAAGAGGAACGAACCAAAGCTTTTATTGGTAAGTTGACGGATTGGAATGATTATTATAAAGAAAGAGGATTATCTCCTGACTTTATTTTTATAAGTTCGCACGATTTTGCTAAGCCCCTGGATTATGACACTTATTTTCACGACTGGAACGCAAAAGTCGACAAAGGTGAATCTGATTTACCTAAAATCAATTATTCAACCGGAGCTACATCTATTGAGGCCGCTGTCCGAAAAGGCAAACCAGACTCAATTATGGGCGAACGACCAAATGTGTGGTTATACATACACGGTCCAGGTCATCAAAGGGCACTAAAAGCATCACGCTATGCTTCGCGGCGATTAGCTGCTGCAGAAAAGTTTGCAACTTTTGATGCAATGTTAAAAAACGATTTTACTGCTTATCCACAGGAAAAACTTACCAAAGCCTGGGAAGATGGGATTTTTGCGGACCATGGCTGGGGAGGTCGTTCTGGTCACATCACCGATAAACTTTTCCGGACAAAATTCGAAAATGCTGGTAAAATTGCCGATGAAGTTGTAGAGGCATCGATATCTGATATCGCAAAAAATATCGATTATAAGAAAGATGGGATTCCTGTGGTTGTGTTTAACCCGCTTTCATGGGAACGTTTCCAACCTGTTGAGTTCAGTTTAAATACCGAAGGTATGTACTATACCAATTTTAAGTTGGTTGATGGGGATGGTAACAACATTGACTATCAAACTGTCGCAACCGACAATACGGATAGCGATTCATGGATGAAATTTGTTTTCATTGCTGGAGGTGTTCCTGCTCATGGCTATAAAACTTTTTACCTACTACCAGGCCAGTCTGCCGAGGATAGCCATTTAAGGATGGATTACGATGGTGAAAGACTGGTTAACCAGTTTTACACCATTACATTAAAACCGGGTGGAATAAGTTCGATTATGGACAAATACATCCAACAAGAACTGGTTCCTGAAGGTGACTTTTTATTTGGGGAGGTTTTTCGCCTGGAGTCAGTGGGACACGGTGCAGGGGAATTTACAAGAATTCAACAACCAACCATGAATGGATTCGTCAAAATGAGTCAGTACTCACCCAGTTGGCAGATGCTTGAACATGGATTAGTTCGAACTGTACTGGAAACAAGCCATCCATGGGAGCATTGCACAGTTAAGCAACGTTTAATTGTTTATAATACGCATAAAAGAATCGATATTGAGGTAGATATTCTTGGATTCGATGGTGAAAAATCAAAAGAGTACCGAGTGGCATTTCCAATTAAGAATGATGTTGGAAGTGGCAAAATAGCGTATGAAAGTCCGATGGCCGTAATTGAGGTTGGTAAAGATGAATTACCAATGGCAGGAGGTTTTTCGAAACCAGAACAAATTTATGATACGCCTTGTACCGATATTCATCCTCGTGTAACACAGGATTGGTTTTCTTACTGGAATGATAATAAAGCTTTAATGTTTAGTACCGATGTTACTGCATTTGATTGGGTTAATCCTGCAAATCCAGATTCGGATGAGATTGTATTGCAGCCCATTCTTTTAGCTACAAGAAGAAGCTGTAACGGAAATCCGGATGCAAATTGGTATCTTCAACGAGGAAACCACCATTTTAAATTTAAAATTACGTCATTTGGGAAAGCTTATTGGGAAAACTCTTCAACCACTTTTAGTTGGAAGGATATAAGACAAAATGGCGATCAGGCTAACCAACCTATGGATGCATTGGTAATAACTGAAAAGCCTGAAAACAGTAAACTACCCGATACGTATTCTTTTGCAAAAGTTAATAGAAGAAATGTAATTGTATCAACTATTAAAAAATGTGAGGATGACAACAATGTTGTGCTTCGCTGTTACGACATTGAAGGAATTGATTCAGAAGTGAAAGTAGATTTCTTTAAGCCGGTAAAAACAAGCTTCAAAACAAACATCATTGAAGAGGAACCAATTAAAACCAATGAAATCGATGTTTTTAATATAGGTAAGTATG
>JBHEOF010000130.1:0-258 GCA_046261715.1 Bacteroidales bacterium | reverse complement strand
CAAATACTGCAATTTCTGATAAACCAATATTTTTTCCTCTTCCAACTCCTAAAACTACAAATTCCATCCACTCGATTTCTTTTGTTGGAAAGCTAATCTCTTTTCCGGCATATTCCGCATTTGGAAGCTCTCCTATATAAAAGGTTGCCCCATCGCTAAGCTTAATTCCCCCGGCAATGATGTGCTCATTATGGGTAGGGCGATCGAATAACCAGATTTTACTTGCATTTATCTTTTTATCCCACGATAAACGTACTT
>JBHEOF010000013.1:0-57750 GCA_046261715.1 Bacteroidales bacterium | reverse complement strand
CAATTACATGATACTTCAAACGAAAAGGAAAGTGAATCATCTGCTGATGAACAAAAAGATCTAAATGAGGAGTTTGAAAACATTTCTGATCTGATTGACGAAATGATGGAAAAGAATGAAGAACTTGAAAGACCCAATCCCCTTGATGATACATCACCTTTACAGGATGATATAAAAGATTTTATGGAACAGGCTCTTGAACAGCTTATGAATAACAGCAACGGACCGGCACAACAAAATCAAAAAGATGCTTCGCAAGGAATGCAGGAACTGGGTAATTCGCTGCAAGCCATGCAAGCTGCTATGCAACAGCAAAACCTTGCCGAAGATATTAGAACTATACGGGAAATTCTTGATAATCTTGTAAGAACGTCTTTGACCCAGGAAGATCTGATGTTAGAAATAAAAGAGGCGAATGTGCGTGACCCCAGATTTGTGGATCTTATACAGGATCAAAGGAAAATCAGCACTGATCTTAAGATGATACAAGATAGCCTTAATGCACTTGCCAAAAGACAGATACAGATTGAATCTTTTGTTACAAGAGAAATTGCCCAGATTAACATGAATATCGATCAGGCTATCGAACACCTCATAAACAGAAGGAAACACAGCAGCGCCAGCCGGCAGCAGTTTGTCATGACGCATGTGAATAATCTGGCATTGCTGCTTAACGAAAGCATGCAAAATATGCAGATGCAAATGCAGGCCCAGGGACAGGGACAGGGATCTCAATCCAGCCCCGGAATGTCAGGAATGCCTGACCTCAGGCAAATGCAGGAACAAATGAATGAGATGCTTGAACAAATGAGACAAGGACATCAACCCATGCAGGGAGAATCTGGCAAAGAGGGTATGAGTATGAGTGAACAACTAGCCAGAATGGCTGCTGAACAAGAGGCTATAAGAAACAGATTAAATGAAATGGCAGGAGAATTAAGGAAAGATGGACAAGATACCAGGGAATTAGAACAAACCATGAGAGAAATGGAAAGGACAGAGCTTGATATTGTAACAAATAACATATCAAGACAAACGCAATTGCGGCAGCAAAGAATTCTTACCAGGTTACTTGAACACGAAAAGGCCCAGCTGGAAAGGGAAAAAGAAGAACGCAGGGTAGGAGAAACAGCAAAAACTTATGATTTAAGTAACCCTGAAGACTTTTTCGAGTATAATAGGATTAAGAACAGGGGAATTGAAATGCTAAGGAGTTTACCTCCAGGTTTCAAACCTCATTATAAAAATTTGGTAGAACTGTATTTCCTTAACGTAGAACAATAAAAAATGGTTGAGAATAAAAAGCAAATTAGGGTGAAATCCTCAAAGGATGGAATTCATGAACTGGAAGCCTTCATTGAAGATATATGTTATGAATATAACATTATCAATACGTACTATAGCAACATACAACTTGCTCTAAATGAAGCGTTTATGAATGCAAAAGTCCACGGAAATGATAATAAACCGGATGGTATTATTGATATTTCATTTTTCTCTGATCAAAAGGGACTCCATTTTCTTATAACAGATGAAGGTGATGGATATGACTTTCAAGCTTATCTTGATAGAGATATTACAGATTTACCGGATGGTGATGAAAATGGTGAAAGAGGAATACTGGTAATAAAAATGCTTGTTGACGAATTAAATTTCTATGATAAAGGAAGTACAATTGAATTAGTGTTTTACATTTCAAGTATAAATTATAGTCTAACTCTTGAAAGAAAAAAGCATCTTGAAAATTATTTCAAAAACGTAATTTTTTACAAAACTTCATAATTTGAAAATACCATCTGAAAAGTCTCAATCTCTGGAGTTTCATTTCCAGGATTTCGAAGAGTTTCCATTTCCTGAAAAAAAAATCAGGGAATGGATTCTTTTTTTAATTGAAAGTGAAAACCAAAAAGCAGGCATATTAAATTTTATTTTTTGCAGTGATGAGTTTCTGCTTACAATCAACCTTGAATACCTGCAACATGATTCATTGACCGATATAATAACATTTGATTATTCAGATGAATTTGATAACATCAGCGGAGATATTTTTATAAGTATAGACAGAATTAAAGAAAATGCTGATAATTTTGCAAAACCCATTATGAATGAGCTATGCAGGGTAATTGCCCATGGAGTTTTGCATATTTGCGGGTATGGAGATAAACAAGTTGAGGAAAAAGCTGTTATGCAAAGCAAGGAAGATTATTATCTGTCGTTTGCCGAATTTTTGGTAAATTCATGATAAGATGTATTTCCCGAACAATTTTCCGGTTATTTAATTGAATTTTAAAAAGAATATGTTTCCTGATTATGATATTATTATAGTAGGAGGGGGGCATGCCGGTTGTGAGGCCGCTGCTTCTTCTGCACGCATGGGATCAAAAGTTTTAATGATTACCCTTAATCTGGCTACCATTGCACAAATGTCATGCAATCCGGCGATGGGTGGAATTGCCAAAGGACAGATCATTAGAGAAATTGATGCTCTGGGGGGTTATAGCGCTATAGTTACTGATCATACTATGATTCAGTTCAGGATGCTTAACCGTAGTAAAGGTCCTGCAATGTGGAGTCCACGAGCCCAAAGCGACCGCGTTTTATTTGCTGCCAAATGGAAAGAAATGCTTGAAAAAATTCCAAATCTGGATTTCTGGCAGGATGCAGTCACTGAGCTTATTGTAAAAGATCAAAAAGCAACAGGTGTCAGAACAAAACACGGAATTGAGTTTTTTGCCAAATCTATAATTATTACAAGCGGTACTTTTCTGAATGGAAGTATACATATCGGGAGAAATACGTTTGCCGGTGGCAGATTGGGAGAGGCCCCTAGTTCAGGGTTTACTCAAAACCTAAAGAGTTTTGGTATAGAGAGTGAACGTTTGAAAACCGGTACACCTGTAAGAGTAGATGGAAGAACTATTGACTTTTCAAGGTTGATTGAACAACCCGGAGATGAAATTCCCGGCAAATTCTCCTTCCTGGATACCCCTGCTCTTAAAACGCAAAAGAGCTGCTATCTTGCTTATACTGATGAGCGTGTTCATGATGTTTTACGCACAGGATTTGAAGATAGTCCGATGTTTGCCGGAAGAATACAGGGAAGCGGACCCAGGTACTGTCCCAGCATTGAAGATAAAATTGACCGTTTCAGTGATAAGAATCGCCATCAGTTATTTGTTGAGCCTGAAGGGTGGAATAGTATTGAATATTATATCAACGGATTTTCATCAAGCTTACCTCTTGAAGTGCAATATAAAGCATTAAAGAATATACCCGGATTTGAAAGGAGTAAAATCCTGCGGCCAGGTTATGCTATTGAATACGATTTCTTTCCTCCCACACAATTAAATTTTACCCTTGAAAGTAAAATTTTGGAAAACCTGTATTTCGCCGGGCAGGTAAATGGAACAACCGGATATGAGGAAGCGGCGTGTCAGGGTTTAATGGCAGGAATAAATGCTCATTTAAAAAACAGAAAGGAAGACCCTTTTATTCTTAAAAGAAGCGAAGCATATATTGGTGTGCTAATTGATGACCTGATAACAAAGGGCACAAAAGAACCATATCGAATGTTTACAAGCCGGGCTGAATTCAGGATCCTGCTCAGACAGGATAATGCTGATAGCCGGCTTACAAGAAAGGGTTACGAATTGGGGTTAGCCAGTCAACAAAGATTAGAGCGGCTTAATGAAAAGGAATTTCTTATTAATAAAATTCAGAACTCAATAGTAGATGCGAAAACCACACCCGATGAAATTAATGCCTATTTGAAGGAGAGAGGTTCAACCGGGATTCATATTAAGACATCGGCTCAAAAAATACTTCTTCGTCCCCAGGTTTCTATTGACGGACTTATTGAAAATGCGCCTTCACTAAAAAATGAATTGAAAAACATTGAATCCTTTGATGTTTTTAAGGAAGCACTGGAGTCTGCCGAAATATTAATTAAATATAAAGGATATCTCGACAGAGAAAAGGAAATGGCAGAAAAGATCAGCAGACTCGAAAACAAAAAGTTACGGGAAGATCTGGATTATTCTTCACTCAAGTCAATCAGCCATGAAGGGCGGGAAAAGCTTCAAAAAATAAAGCCGCGAACAATAGGGCAGGCATCACGAATCAGTGGTATAAGCCCCAGCGACATTTCGGTTTTACTTATTCATATTGGCGCTTAATGCTTAAAGATATTTAATGTTCCACGTGAAACTTAATCCGCAACAAATAAAAATGTTTCACGTGGAACATTTTTATTCCAATCTGTATTATATTTGACCCCGAATAAATTGTAACGATTTAATGGAAACATTAACGGCTTGCCCTGTTTGCAATGCAGAAGAATTTACGGCTTATGGTCAGCGAAAGGACTATCTTGTAACACAACAAGTATTTGATTTGGCTCAGTGTGAAAACTGTGGTTTTGTGTATACACAACCTCGCCCTGACGAAAAAAGCATTGCAACGTATTATAAATCAGCTGATTACGTTTCTCACACTGACTCCAAAAGAACATTTTTCGAGTTTTTATATGCCCGCATAAAACGTTATATGATGGGTAAAAAGTATCATATAATCAATAAGTTGACTTCAAATAAATCTAAAAAACTCATTCTGGATTATGGATGCGCTACCGGAGATTTTTTGATGTATTTACAAAGCAAGGGGCATAAGGTGATGGGATTTGAACCTGATAAAGATGCCCGTGAAAAAGCAATACGCAAAGGGGTAACTGTTACGGGCAGGATAGAGGACCTTGACAATCCTGAGTATCGTAATCAGGTTGATGTTATTACACTTTGGCATGTTCTGGAGCATATTCATGATCTAAACAGTTCGTTGGATCTTTTTCATAAGTTGCTTCGCAAAAATGGTGTAATTCTTGTTGCAGTACCCGAGTATAAATCTTATGATGCTAAGTTTTATGGTGATGATTGGGCAGCCTGGGATGTTCCCCGTCATCTGAACCATTTTGAAGAGAAAACGCTGAGTGCTCTTTTTATGAAAAATGGTTTCAGATTGGAAAAAACATTTCCCCTTATATTTGATGCTTTTTACGTATCCATATTAACAGAAAAAAACAAAGGAAATGGCGTAACGGGGGTTATAAGAGCAATAATGATTGGTTTTATTTCCAATATAAAAGCTCTCACGGGTTCTGTTCCATGGTCAAGTCAAATATACATTTTCAGGAAATAAAAAGGTTGATCAAAACTATTATAATCTTAAATGACAGGTAGAAATAAAAACATAATTCTTTTTCTTTTGCTATTGATAACGATAGTTGTCGGCTGGTTAAGTTTCCAGTTCAGAGAAAAGGAATATGATTTTGATGTTCTCGCCCAAAGGTTTCAGCAAACATTTCTGGAAAGAGAAAAACAGGCCATCAATACGCTTGAAGAAGTTTATATGTCTGCCTCAGAAACCACAGATTTTTATACTGACAGACGAAATACGGTAGAGTTAATGAACGAAAAGTTTTATGATGATGGTCTGGCGATCTTTTTTTCACGTAATGACTCTGTTATTTTTCTCTCGCACAATGCATTTCCTGTGAAGCACGGAATGTTGCCGTCACAAAGCGCAGGAATACAAAAGATGGAAAATGGCTGGTATTATATTATATCAAGTCCATTGAACGACATTACAGTTTGGGTTGCTTCTTTGATAAAACAGGATTTCAGATATAAAAACCGTTTCCTGGTAAACACGTTTCACAGCGATTACGATATACCTGACTTTTTTATCTTATCTGAAAATCCTGACGAACATTCTTTTGATATTATTAACCAGGATGGTGACTATGCTTTTTCATTAGTATTGTCAACGGATCAAAGCAAGAATTATACTGGTGATGTCCTGATGACATTATCTGTTATTTCCAGTTCTGTTGCTTTGCTCATCTTTTTTGTTCTTATTTACAATTTGTTTCTTTCAATAGTAAACAAGCAAAAGAAATGGCTGGCGTTACTTTTTTTGATTTCCGGCCTTCTTCTGGCCCGGTTTATATTGTTTTACTTTCAAATACCCGGGTGCTTTTACCGGGGTATACTTTTCTCTGCGAGTCATTATGCAAAAAGTTACTGGCTGCCATCCCTGGGCGATCTTTTACTAAGTATCCTGTTTCTTGCAGTGGGATTATTTATTCTGTTTGTTCATAAAAGAAGGTTCACACCAGGTAAACAGCATGGATTATTACAAAGATTTATTTTCTCCCTTGCATACATTACCCTTATAGCTTTTGCTGCTGATTATATTATTTATCATTTAGAAGGATTGGTAATCAACTCAAAACTCAGTTTAAATGTAAACTTTATTTTTAAGCCTGATGTTTTTAATATGATTGGGTTTGCTGTAATCGGGCTGCTTTTTACATCCTATTATTTTATTAGTAATACTCTGTTATATTTCCTAAGCCGGATAACCGGAATGAAGCAGTTTACAAATATTTTACATATTGGTATTTCGCTGATTATACTTATACCGGTTTTTTATTTTATCGGGAGATCACAATTTTTTCTTTGGATATTGCTTTTTGCAGCTTCCTTCCTTTATTTCATCAAAAAAAAGACATCAAATTCCGGTTTTTCTTTCACCAGACTTGTAATATCTTTCTTTGTTTTTTCAATGATTGCAACCTGGGGTTTATTGATCTTTAACCACGAAAAAGAAATTGCTGAACGAAAAAACCTTGCTATGAGATTGGCTTCAGAGCAAGATCCTATTGCAGAATATCTTTTCTCTGATTTCCAGGAAGAATTATTTAATGATACTATTCTCTTTGAAATGGTAACGAATGATCCGTACAATGAGGAAAATATTCTGCAATATTTAAAAAATAAATATTTTACAGGATACTGGGGAAAGTACGATATACACCTTACTACCTGTGCTCCAGGTGAGGTGATTTTTTTTACATCATTTGACCAGGAACTTGTTTGTTTTGAATACTTCAATTTTTACATAAATGAATTTGGTAAGGAAACCTTAAGTCCTGATTTTATTTATCTGGATAATAATACAGGCCGTAATTCTTATATAACTGTCGTACCTGTAGGAAAAGATGCAGATGAATCCCCCATCTATCGACTTTTTATTGAATTTGAAGCCAGGTTTATTCCACGGGAACTTGGGTTTCCTGAATTGCTGGTAGATGAACAGATTGATATAAGCCGAAACCTTGGTAACTATTCCTATGCCGTGTATAAGGATGATATCATGACCCTTAAATATGGCTCTTACTTTTACAGTATCAATTCATCCGCATATGATGTAAATGAGCAAACTTTTGCTTTCTTTACCGCTGATGATTACAGTCACCTTATATTTAACCGCGATGAAAATACAAAGATCATAGTTAGTAAACCCCAGGAAACTTTACTTGAAAAGGTTGCTCCTTTTTCGTATATGTTTATCGTTTTCTTTGTTTTTAGCTTGTTGATATGGGCGGCAGTACTTTTTATCAACAATGATTTTCATTTTTCGCTCAATTTTAAAAAACGATTACAGTTTGCGATCATTGGAATTGTATTAATTTCTGTTGTTTCAATAGGTGGGGCATCTTCATGGTTTATTTTTAATATTTATAAAAATAAAAATGAGGCTATCATAAATGAAAAAGCCCATGGTATATTAATTGAAATGGAAAGCATACTTGCAGAAGAGCCATATATTGATTATACATATTCTGATTATCTCAATCAACTACTGTTAAGGCTTTATAATATTTTCTTTACTGATATTAATATTTATGATCCACAGGGGAATCTTTTGGCATCGTCAAGACCAAGAGTGTTTGAAGAAGGTCTGGTTGCACCGATAATTCATCCTGTTGCATACAGTCAGTTGAAAACTACAGGAAAGAGTTTGTTTATCCACAATGAACAAATAGGTAATCTTGAATATATTTCAACTTATGTACCCATCAGAAATTTAAGTGGAGATCTTATTGCATATATCAATTTGCCCTATTTTGCACAGCAAAGTGAACTGCGAAATGAAATATCATATTTTCTCGTTGCATTTATTAATATTTATCTTCTTTTGTTATTGTTATCGATTATTATAGCATTCTTTATTTCAGGTTATGTAACCCGTCCTTTGCAGCTTATAAGGAATAGTCTTTCAAGGGTAAGTTTCGGTAAAAGCAATAAAAAGATAGAATGGGAACGTGATGATGAAATAGGGCAGCTTATCAGTGAGTATAACCGGATGATTGATGAGCTCGGTATAAGTGCCGAGCTTCTTGCACGCAGTGAACGGGAGTCGGCATGGCGTGAAATGGCAAAGCAGGTGGCCCATGAAATAAAAAATCCGCTTACACCCATGAGGCTAAATGTACAATATCTGCAGAAAGCGTGGAAAGACCGTACAGATGACTGGGAAGAGCGACTGGACCGTTTTACCCAAACCATGGTTGAGCAAATAGATAGCCTTGCCGTTATTGCTGCTGAGTTTTCAGATTTTGCCAAGATGCCGGTAACACAAAATGAAAAAATTAACCTGAGGAAGTTTATTCCTGAAGTAGTAGATCTTTACAAAGGGTTTGACAATGTAAAGATCAAAGCCTTCTTACCTGAAAGTAATAAGGAATTGAATATTTCAGCTGACAGAAAACAGCTTCTCAGAGTGTTTAATAACCTTATAAAGAATTCCATACAAGCTTATGATAAAGAATCAACTGCTGAAATTTTGATTCATTGCGAAAGGGAGGAAAACTATTACCGGCTTGAAATACAGGATTTCGGCTGTGGAATTCCGGAAGATTTAAAGAATAATATATTCCAACCCTATTTTACCACAAAAAATGCAGGCATGGGTTTAGGACTTGCTATGGTAAAAAGCATCATAGAAAGTTTTAACGGGCATATTTCCTTTGTTTCACAGCAAGGTGAGGGCACAAGGTTTATTATGCGCATTCCGGCCTCAAATGATGCTTAAAATCATTTTCAAAGGCATTCCTTTGCCGGGCTTGTTGTAAGTTTTTGCAAAAAAAGAGTCTACAAAATTTTTATTGTCTAAATTCCACGTAAGTTTTGGGGATATGTGTTTATTCTCACAAAGCCATTACCATAAACTGATAATACCCTTTTTCAAACTGCCATATTGACAGGCTACTCATATACAAGGGGTTCAGTTTCCCCTTTAAGTACCATTAAACCATTCATGGCGAGGGCGCGCATTTCGTCTTCTCCTGGGTATACATAAACAGGTGAAATATGCCTGATCCTTTGGGTAAGATTATCAACAAATGGTTTTCCGTATGCAATACCTCCAGTGAGAAGAATAGCATCGACATCACCTTTTAAAACGGTTGACATTGCACCTATTTCTTTTGCTACCTGGTAAGCCATTGCGTCGTAAATGAGTTTGGCTTTTTCATCACCTGAAACTGATCTTTTCTCTACTTCATAGGCATCGTTTGTACCGAGATAGGCAACCAGGCCACCCCGGCCGGTGATCATTTTTTTGATTTGCTTTTCTGTATATTTTCCGCTGAAACAAAGTTTTACAAGTGCACCCACAGGTAAACCTCCGCTTCGCTCCGGTGAAAAGGGTCCGTCGCCATCCAGCGCCTGGTTTACATCAATTACACGGCCTTTATAGTGAGCACCAACGCTGATACCACCCCCCAGGTGGGCAACAATTAAATTCAAACCTTCATAAGTTTGAGCTACTGCACGGGCATGCTGCCGGGCAATTGCTTTCTGATTTAAGGCGTGAAAAATAGATATTCTTTCAATTTCAGGATGTCCCGAAATACGAGCAATATCTTCCAACTCATCAACTACCACAGGATCGGCAATAAAAGCACGTGCATTTGGCAATGATTGGGCAATATTGTGAGCTATAAGTCCTCCCAGGTTACTTGCATGTTGACCCAAAACTCCGATTTTAAGATCTTTAATAAGGGCATCGTTCATTTCATAAACACCAGATTTTATAGGTTTTACAAGTCCGCCGCGGCCAACCACCACCTGAATATTATTAACATTGATATCTGCTCCATCTATTTCCTTAAGGATTATATCTCTCCGGAATTCATACTGATCGGTAATTTTTTCAAATTTTTCAATATCCTCGCAGGAGTGTTTGATGGTCTTTAAAAAAACCTCGCGGGTGTTTTTGAATACAGCAATTTTTGTAGTTGTTGACCCCGGGTTAATGGCCAACAATAGTTCTTCTTCCATGTTTTGATAATTAAGGGTTTAAAAAAATCGAATCAATTAATGGCAGCAGCCAGTGCAATACTGTTTAATTTTGTTTCATCGCTGTCTGCCCGGCTGGTAAGCACAATGGGTGCTGAAGCCCCAACAATAACTGCAGCACATTTGGCCTGTCCAAAATAGATAAAGCTTTTGTATATGGCGTTTGATGCGTCGAGATCGTCTCCAACCAGCAAGTCAGCGTCACCTGCAACAGTGCTGTTGATATTTTTAAGTTGTGCACTTTTACTGCTGATAGCGTTATCAAAGGCAAGGGGACCATCAATAATGCAATTGGCAATCTGGCCTCTGTCAGCCATTTTTGCAAGGGCAGCAGCTTCCATTGAAGATTTCATGTCGGGGTTTACAGTTTCAACGGCACTTAGCACAGCTACTTTTGGATTATTAATTCCCAGTTTTATCAAATAATTGACAGCATTTTTGATTATGGAAACCTTCCCTTTGAAATCTGGAGCAATGTTCATTGCAGCATCAGTAAGCGCAATAATTTTATGATAAGCAGGCAATTCAAAAAGTGCGAGGTGTGAAAGCAGTTCGCCCTTTCTAAGCCCCCATTCCTTATCCAACACGGCACGTAGAAGACAGGATGTTTTTAAATGTCCTTTCATAAGAATATCTGCTTTTTTATCAGAAACCAGTTTGACAGAAAAGGCTGCTGCCTTTTCATAATCAGGTTCGTGGATAAGCTCAAAGGCTGAAATATCCAGACCTGCCGTTGTGCAAATTTCATCAATCCGGGTTTTATCGCCCACCAGGATTACATCAACAACATTGTTCCGGGAAGCATTAATAACAGCCTCAAGTGCATTTTTATCCTGTGCAGCAGCAAGAACAAGCTTTTTTTTGGTTTTTGTTTGGGCCAACTCATAAAGATCTGAGAGTTTTGTTAACATAATGTTTTTTTTAAAGGGTGATTATGTCTTATGGCCGCAAAAATACGAACTAAAATGCAAAATAATATTTTACAAAGGCATATTTTGGTGATGATATAAAAAAAAAGACCCGATCCGGGTCTTTTTTTTATAGTTTACATTAATTACCTTATTAATTGATGTTGATAGATCTGGTAATTTTATTTTTTTCAGGATCTTCATAAGGAATAAAAACCTTAAGGAGTCCGTTTTCATATTTGGCAGAAATTTTTTCCGCATCGCTTGTTTCGGGCAGAGTAAAATGACGGGTAAATGCTTCCTGCTCGTATTCTCTTCGGAGATAAGTTACAGGTATTTCCTGTTCGTCCTTTTTCTCGGCAGGTTCATATGAAATGCTAAGTACATTTTCTTCAGCCTTGATGTTGAAATCTGATTTCTGCAATCCAGGAACAGCCATTTCTATCATGAAATGATCTTCTGATTTTAAAATGTTTGTGTTGGGAAGGCAGCCGCAATTTTCATTGAAATTGTTATCAGCATTGCTGCGCATAGCTTCATTTAAATATCTTTCAAGGTTGGGTTGATTACGCCATCTGATAATTGTCATAATTTAATTCTCCTATTTTTAATTTTTACTATAATAATTTCATAATTTTAAAATGGGTTGTCAAATGCTGTTCCATTTCCAAATAATATCCTAACGATCCCAGAAAGCAGACAAAATGGCCGATGCTATTTTCTCCCACATCATAATAATGCCAATATGGCTTAAAATAATTGTAATTAATAATTATAAGCCAATCAACAAATCTGTTTTATTGGGGTTTATTGAAGTAAAAAGGGTAAAAAGTGTAGTATTTAATTTTATTTTTTAAACTATTTAAATATAGGAATAAAATAATTTTACTTTACTGATAAAACAGTGGCTTACTTCTTTTTGAAGGAGTTTTTATGGATAAACACCACAACAAAGTATTATCATATTTCAGATTCAGAAGAATTATCATTCCTGTGATCCTGGGTTTGGGGGTGGCAACATTTCTTCTTATCCGAAATTTTGACCGTGATGCTTTCATAGGTATTAACTGGGTGTGGCAATCCTATTTCTTTATTTTTCTGGCCCTGCTGATGATGGTAATAAGAGATGTAGGTTACATGTACCGGTTAAGAGTTTTAACTGACGGGCAAATCAGTTGGCGAAGAAGTTTTGATGTTATAATGCTTTGGGAGTTTGCATCAGCCATAACTCCTTCAATAATTGGTGGTTCTGCCATAGCTCTTTACATTGTAAACAAAGAAGGTGTTAGCATGGGCAGAACCACTGCAATAGTTATGATAACCGCATTTCTTGATGAGCTGTTTTATCTATTGATGGTACCGTTCATTATCATACTGGTGGGTACACAAAACCTCTTCACAACCGAAGGGGAATACGTTTTCCTGAATACAAAATTTGGAACCCAGGGCATTTTTGTAATAGGATATTTATTTATCCTGGTGCTGACTACCATCATAATCTACGGTGTTTTCGTTAACCCCAGAGGCTTTAAACTTTTGCTTCTTACCATTTTTAAACTACCGTTAATACGTAAATGGCGGACCAAAGCTGCTGAAACAGGAAATGAGATTATAATTACTTCCCGCGAAATGAAGGGGAAGCCGGTTATTTTCTGGATTAAGGCATTTGCCGGAACATTCTTTTCCTGGACAGGACGTTTTCTGGTTGTAAACTTTCTTATTATGGCCTTTGTATCGGGGGGTGATCAGCTGCTTATATATGCACGACAGCTGATCATGTGGGTAATTCTTCTTATTAGCCCAACACCTGGTGGAAGTGGTGTGGCCGAATTTGTATTCAGCGGTTTTCTGGGAGAGTTTATTCCTGCCGGTCTTACCGCGGCTCTAGGGCTTATGTGGAGATTGGTCAGTTATTACCCCTATCTCTTTATTGGTGCTATTATTTTACCTGGTTGGTTAAGAAGAGTGTATATCAAGAAGAAAGAAACAAAATATATAGAATCAAAAGACTATATTCCCGAAAAACCTGTATAATTTTTACCGCAAAGTTCAGGGAGTTATCAAAAAAAGATTAGGTTTGCAATTTTCAAATCCCTTTTTATGCCCTGGGAACACGTTATTCTGGTTTTAATTACCGGAGTTGTTTGCGGAATAATTAATACACTTGCCGGTAGTGGCTCGCTTATCAGCTTGCCTATTCTGATGTTTATCGGACTTCCTCCTCATGTGGCCAATGGAACCAACCGTATTGGTATTTTCTTCCAAAATATTGTAAGTACCCGTAATTTTAAAAAACAAAAAATTCTTGATGTAAAAATGGGCTGGAAAGTGGCCATACCCAGTATTTTGGGATCGGTTACAGGTGCTTTTATTGTTCTTGAGCTTAATGAGCGGGCTGTGGAAATAACAGTTGGTGTGGTATTATTTATTATGCTGATACCGATTTTTCTTAAACCAAAAAAGTGGCTTCAGGGCAGTAAACCCGAAGAAATGGTATCAGGTCAAGCGTTAAGATTCATCATTTTTTTTCTTATCGGAGCTTACGGAGGTTTTATTCAGGCTGGTGTGGGCATTTTTCTTCTTAGTGCTCTTGTACTTAATGCAGGTTATGATCTGGTAAAAGCCAATGCGCTAAAGGTATTTATTAATTTGATTTTTACCCCTTTTGCCCTGGCAGTATTTATTTACAAAGGACAAATTGATATTACAGCTGGGCTTGTTCTTGCAGCAGGAAATTCTGTGGGGGCTTATTTTGCAAGTAAATATGCGGTAGCCTGGGGAGCTGCTTTTGTAAGATACGTGCTTATATTGGTGATACTTGGTGCAGGAACCAAATTATTGTTTTTCTCCTGACTTTAATTGTTATTTGCTGCGGGCTTTTTTGAATACAATGTTTACGAAAGCTCTGAAAAAATACTTCACATCTGTGCACCAGCCACATCTTGCATACGACTCAAGGTATCTTTTCTCTGAGTCGATAATTTCCTCAAAGTTACGCGGCATATCGGCATAATAGGGCGGAACCAGTCCGGGACGGAACTTATGTCGGATTTTTATTAAATCCTCCGGGTAAAGACTTTGGTATTGCTTGCTTAGCGGACGTACCCCTACAAGTTTCAGATCTCCTTTGAAAAGATTATAAAGCATGGGCAATTCATCTAACCAGAATTTACGCATAAACCTTCCAAAACAGGTAATTCTGAAGTCATCTTTAAATTTTCCTCCATTTTCAAGACGGTTTTTCTCATAGACGTATTGCTGAAGATATTCGGAGTAAGGGTACATAGTGCGAAATTTATACACTTTAATTGGCCTGCCTTCCTTACCTGATCGTTTCATTCCAAATACAGGTCCATACGATGGAGATTCGTCGTAAACCGGTTTTTTAACTTTTCTGGCAACAAAATAATAAAGATATCCGTGTACTTCTTCATGTAATACTTCAAAACCACAGGAGTATAATCTGCCAAGGGTTTCTGACCTGCTTATTATACGGTTGCGGCCACCTGTGAGAGCAAAATACAGTTTTTTGGTTATTGGTAACTTCGGAATTACGCGTTTGAATACATAATCACCCAAAACATAAAGCTGATTAATGAAGCCGGGAAATTTATTCATCAAGCGCTTGTATCTGAGTTCAAGGGTTTCTGAACAACCAACAAACAGTGTATCGTTATCTACGCTTTCGTTTATGGTTTCAAAAAATTTATTTATCCTTCTAACATCATTAATTCTTCGCAGGTTGATAACTGTTTTTGTATTTGTTTTGTCAAGTTTGTGAATATTAAATATGGAGGTAGTTGAAAAAACCTGGGAGGAAGGATTATTTACATCTGCAAACATTGAAATCATTTGCAATACATCGGGCCCGGCTTCATCAAGGATATTTTTCTCAATCTTCGAAAACCCTTCCCTGATCTCTTTTACGGGTATATCCAGAATTTCCCTGGCAATAAGTTCTTCACCAATATATCGAAACTGCTTCTGGTTATCCTTCATAAAAAATATTTATTCCTTATTCTCCCTTTTGCCTTACCCTTGGTTTTTTAATTGCAAAGACAAATGTAAATTGTTAATTATGTTGCTTTATAGGTATAACACTTAAAAAAACCTGATCTTTTCATCCAATGGGTTTCACATGACTTTCAGGAATCTGGATTTCAATGGATTTATTCATCTGATCAATTCGCAATACAATTTTCATCCTGTTGTTATATTGTATCAATTCTGCTTTCAAACCCCGTAAGGGTCCTTTTACGATTTCCACCAGAGCTCCGGGCGGAATTTTTTCGGGCAAAGGTTGAGAAACAATATCTGTTGAAAGTATCCATTTGATATTTTCAATTTGCTCTTTGGGAACTTTAACCGGTTTACCTTCAAAGCTTATAAATTTTATTAAACCCGGAACCGTTAGTAACCTGTGTAATTCAGATGCTTTGGTGTACACAAAAACATAAGAACTGAAAAGCGGGAGATCTATCCATTTTTTACGGTCGCTCCATTGCCTTAAAGTTCTTATTATAGGCAAATAGCATGTGATGCCCTGTTCGAGCATAAATTTTTCTGCCTTTTTTTCGTAACGAGGCCGGGTATATGCTGCATACCAACCAAAATCATCCATATTTTCCAAAAACCTGCAAAAGTAATATTTTAGAAATGAAAAGACGGATTATTTTTATTTCTTATTTGAAAATTTTATTGTTTCGCAGATGTTTAAAACACTAAAAACAAAAAATCAAGATCATTATTCCATGTTTCCCTCTGGCATTATTTATTACCTTTGCGTGTTGATAATAACGGTCTGCGGCGAAATTATAACAGAAACAAGTGATTTTAACGGGTTATTTTTGGAACGTTATTAACAATTGTGAATTTCTTGATGCTAATTCAGGTAAATTATCTACTAAAAGCATATTAAAATTATGCGAATATGATTCAAATTATGGCATTTGAAATTTCAGTTTTTTAAATAAAAATCAATACAATTTTAATAAACATGAAAGATCCTGTACAGTTTGGTTTAATAGGTGCAGCTGGTTACATAGCTCCAAGGCACATGAAAGCAATTAAGGAAACCGGAAATAACTTGCTTGCTGCTCTTGATCCCTTTGATAGTGTGGGTATAATAGACAGCTATTTTCCTGATGCTGATTTTTTTACAGAACCTGAGCGATTTGACAGACACATGGATAAACTCAGGCGTAAAGGAGAAAAGTCTATTGATTTTGTAAGTATTTGTTCTCCCAATTACCTGCATGATTCACACATACGTATGACTTTGCGTAACCAGGCCAATGCCATTTGCGAAAAACCACTGGTACTGAATCCCTGGAACCTCGATGGTTTAGCTGAAATTGAAAAAGAAACAGGTAAAAAGATTTTTAATATCCTGCAACTAAGACATCATCACGCAGTTGTATCACTAAAAGAAAAAATAGAGAAAGGTCCTAAAGACAAGATTTATGATATTGACCTCACATATATAACATCACGCGGGTCCTGGTATTTTTATTCCTGGAAGGGAAACAATGAAAAGTCAGGTGGTGTAGCAACAAATATTGGGGTTCATTTTTTTGACATGCTTACATGGATATTTGGAAATGTGAAAGAAAATATTGTACATGTGAGTGAAAAAGATAAAGCAGCCGGATATTTGCATCTGGAAAGAGCACGGGTACGCTGGTTTTTAAGTGTGGATCGAAATGACCTGCCAGATGAAATAAAGTCGAAAGGGCAGTTTACTTACCGATCAATAAAACTGGATGGTGAAGAGTTTGAGTTTAGTGGAGGTTTCACCGATTTACATACCGTAACTTATCAGAATATACTTGATGGTAAGGGATTTGAACTTGAAGCTTCAAGGCCAAGTATTACCATTGTACATGATATAAGAAACAAA
Source organism: Bacteroidales bacterium (assembly GCA_046261715.1). Lineage (GTDB taxonomy): Bacteria > Bacteroidota > Bacteroidia > Bacteroidales > UBA7960 > SKVR01. The sequence goes on along the minus strand of JBHEOF010000013.1, from coordinate 40,741 downwards.
ACTCCGATTGGTTTAAAAGGGGACTATCACCCAATAGCAAGGCAATAAAAAATTATAAAAATCTAATCTATAGGTTCCAGCATTTGTTCGATTTCAGTGCGCCGACTTTCCAACCAATGGGGTAACTTTAATAAACTACCCAGATTTTCAATACTTTCATCTATCAGAAATCCCGGACCCGAGGTGGCTACTTCAAACAAAACGCCACCGGGTTCTTTGAAATAGATTGACCGGAAATACTGCCTGTCCATAACCGGTGAAGGCGAAAAACCGGACTTAACCAATGATTTCCTTATTTGCTGCTGGCTTTCTTCATCATGGGTTTGAAATGCAAGGTGATGAACAGTGCCTGTACCGGGTATCTGGTTGGGCGATGATGGGTGTGAAATCAAATCAATATAGTGCCCAGGAATATTATTTCCTGAAAAAAGCCTGACCCTGTCACCTGAATTTTCGAGTATTTTGTGATTCATTTCTCTCAATAAAAAATCCAATGTGGTATCAAAAGATGCATAGCTCAACACAGCGCTGAAAAACCCTTTGATGGAATGTTCTGAAGGAATTCCTGGTGTTTCCCAACCCATTCGCTCATCTTGTGAGTTAGAAATAAGTTCTACGGGCATTCCGTCAAAATCTTCAAAAACAAGATATTCTTCATTGTAGCGTGTAAATGGACCGCGATAGTCAATCTGGAAGGTTTTAAAACGGTTTCGCCAGAATTCAATAGAGTTTTCACCAATGGAAAAAAGCACCGCACTCATTGAATTATTACCGGATCGTCCTCTGGGGACTCCTTTAAAAGGGAAAAATGTAATTGCAGATCCAGGGCGCCCTGTTTCGTCACCATAATATAGATGCCAGGTTTCCGGACTGTCATAATTTATAGTTTTTTTCACGAAGCGAAGACCCAATACTTCTGTATAAAACCGCACATTATTTTTTACACCACCGGCTATTGCCGTAACGTGATGTAAGCCATTCACAAGATTATCAGACATTTTACCTGGTATTTATTGTTTTAATCTGACCAACAAGACCCATAAAAGATTGTTCAAATAAATTAACCACCCGTACATTACCTTATTTTTTTGAGGTAAGATGATCAGTAAGATATGGAATACGAAACGCATAAGGAATAGATTTTACCAGGGCAGTTAATATAATCGGAAAAAATGCACTGTTAAAATCCTGTGGAATAAAAGACCATAACACAAGCATGGCAAATGAAAGCAAAGAAACTATTCTGAAATAAATTACACCGGCAGGTTTTTTATGCTCATACGTTGAAACCCATATGTAATACAAATGGGTGGGTATAGCCCATAAAATATTAAGATTGATCTTTGTGGTTATATGATCAGTAAAAAACCAGAGGATAAGGATTACTAACCCTGTTATACCTAGTAAGGTAAAAAACGAAAGATCAAAAATACGGGAGAAGCGCCAGTTAATAAAGCTTATCAATGAAAGAATAAAAAGTGCCCAGAATACCTTTTCAGGAGTAAAAAACCCAGCCGGTGGCAGCTGTGTGGTTTGCTGCAGCAATATGCGATGTTCGGATACCAGTTGCCTTCCATCGCTATGTCTGGCAAGAGCAAATGCAATAAGCATTTCATCAGGAAGGTACATAAAATCATAGTATGTGGCTACCTTATCGGACGGAATTCCCAACGCCAGGTCTATACCAAATGCACTCCAGGGCATGTTTACCAGAAAGGGCTGTAACATTTCGCGCAGGCTCCGGAACAGATCATATGATGGTTGATATTTAAACTCATAATCCAGAGTACTTCTTATCCCGGCAAGATATTCAGGAACAATTCCCGGGTGTTCATACCATTCTATATCAAGAACGTTGTCGGCCAGATCACGAATCCGGGTAGCACAATTATCATAAAAAAAATCATAATGGTAATAAGCATTCTCAGGAAGGCTGTTTTCCATCAGATAATTGAACATCTTTTGCTTTTCGGGCAAAGTAAGGTTTAAAACCTGTTCAAATATTGCACGGCCATCGAAACGGTATTCTGCCATGAAGTATTCCATGGGAACCACTGATAACTTATATAATAGTTTTCCCCTGGCAAACTTTACATAAAAGTTTGGGGTGTCGAAATCGAAAGTACCGTAATTAAAAACCAGATCGATATTATTAGCGGGATCGGTTACTCTTACTGCATTATGCCCGAAAACCGAATAAAGCTCATCACCCGGACTTGCAGTCAGCATGCTGATTTCAGATTCTTCTGAAAGCACCGGGTAGGTGACAGCTGCCAATTTTAAAGGCAAAAGAAGTGAAATAAAGATAATAAGAAAAAAAGCCCGTATATTTTTCATGTACAAAACTGGTTAGTGATTATTTAAGACACTGAAAAACAATCTGCAAAAATACTACTTTAGGAAAATATGAGCGTATACAAACATTAAATATGTGTTAAAGTTATAAGACGAAAAAAGCATACATGATTTTTTACAATGAATTGAAAAACAAAAGGAAATAATTTCTATCTTTGCAGCCTGAAAATTTGAGCCGTTTTGTCAACAACTCAACAAAAAATTTATTAACAATTAGTTGTTAATAAATTTGCCCGAATTAAAAATTAGTTTTAGCTTTGCACCCCCGTTTGATAAGGGGTGTTTCGTGTTATAAAAAAAACAAATACAGCAAATTAAGCGAGCAATGAATACAACAAGCTACAAAACCATATCTGCCAACAAGGAAACTGTTACAAAAGAATGGGTACTGGTTGACGCAGAAAATGAAATTTTAGGTCGTCTTGCCAGCAAGGTGGCCAAAATAGTGCGTGGTAAGAACAAGGCAAACTTTACTCCTCATGTTGACTGCGGTGACAATGTAATCATAATTAATGCTGAAAGGATTCAGCTTACAGGAAACAAATGGGACCAAAAAGAGTATGTACGTCATACCGGATATCCCGGAGGACAAAGATTCACTACTGTTAAACAGATGCTGGACAAAAATCCCACAGAAATCATACGGAAAGCTGTAAAAGGCATGCTTCCCAAAAATCGTTTGGGAAGTGCACTTTTAGGCAATGTGCTTATTTATACAGGAAGTGAGCACCCACACCAGGCGCAGCAACCTAAAAAAATCAACCTTAATACAATCAAGTAAGCATGGAAGTTATCAACACTATAGGAAGAAGAAAAACTGCCGTTGCAAGGGTATATGTAAAGCCCGGCAGTGGTCAGATGACCATCAATAAAAAAGAAAGCAAGGATTATTTTACCACTGGTATACTGCAGTATGTGATTAACCAGCCGTTTGAAATTACGGGTAACGAAGGTAAATATGATGTAAAAGTAAACCTTGATGGTGGTGGCATTAAAGGACAAGCTGAAGCGTTAAGGTTGGCTTTGTCAAGGGCTCTGATAGAAATCAATGCTGAATGGCGCCCGGCCCTTAAATCTAAAGGTCTTCTACGACGTGACCCAAGAATGGTTGAGCGTAAAAAGCCCGGCCAAAGGAAAGCAAGGAAGAAATTCCAGTTCAGCAAACGTTAATTTCAACTTATTGGAAAATTTTTTTTAGCATGGCAAGAACGAATTATAATGAACTTTTAGATGCCGGTGTACACTTCGGACACCTGAAAAGGAAGTGGAACCCCAACATGGCTCCATATATCTTCATGGAAAGAAATGGTATTCATATCATCGATTTGAATAAAACCATTGCCAAAATAGATGAGGCCGCAGCTGCTCTGAAGCAGATTGCAAAATCCGGCAAGAAAATACTTTTTGTTGCCACAAAAAAGCAGGCAAAAGAAGTAGTAGCGCAGCATATTAAGCAAATCAATATGCCCTATGTTACCGAAAGGTGGCCCGGTGGAATGCTTACCAACTTTGCTACCATCAGAAAAGCCGTTAAGAAAATGAGCTCTATCGATAAGATGGCTACCGATGGTACTTTCGATAATATTTCTAAAAAAGAAAGATTACAGATTACCCGTGAAAAAGCAAAACTTGAAAAACAATTCGGATCAATTGCCGACCTTTCAAGGCTTCCTGCAGCTGTTTTTATCGTTGATATCATGAAAGAGCATATTGCAGTTGCTGAATCACAGAAGCTTAACATTCCAACATTTGCTATTGTTGACACCAATTCAGATCCTAACCTGGTTGATTTCCCTATCCCGGCAAATGATGATGCATCAAAGTCTATTTCAGTAATTCTTAAAAATATGGTGGAAGCCATTGAAGAAGGTCTTACCGAAAGAAAACTTGAAAAAGATAAAGCCGCTGAAGAAGATGAGAGGGATGTTAAAGATCTTGAAATCAAAGCCAAATCTTTAGAAGAAGCAGAAGATATGGATGAGGATGAAAAAGAAGCTGCGAAAAACAAGGCAAGGAAGCAAAAGGTTAAAGATGAAGAAGAAGATAATGAACCTGTGAAGAAAACTTCAAAAGCTCCCAGAGGAGCTGCTTCCAAAAGACCCAGAAAATAAATGCATATATAAATTTTTAACCCAAGTAATAACATGGCAAATATAACTGCTGCTGAAGTAAACAAACTACGTAAACACACCGGTGCGGGTATGATGGATTGTAAGAAAGCACTGGTTGAAGCGGATGGTGACTTTGAAAAAGCTATTGATATTCTCCGTAAAAAAGGACAAAAAGTTGCAGGTAGCCGCGCTGATCGCGATGCAAATGAAGGTGTTGTTCTGGCGAAAGTTTCAGATAATAAAAAATCTGCCGCAATCATAATGCTTAATTGTGAAACAGACTTTGTAGCCAAAAATCAGGAAATGGTTGATTTCACACAAAAACTTCTGGATTTAGGAATCAATAAGGGAATTAAAAATGCTGAAGATTTGATCAATGCTGATCTTGAAGGAAGAAAAGTTCAGGAGCATGTAACCGACATGATTGGAAAAACTGGTGAGAAACTTGAACTATCAAAATTTGATATTATTACCGGCGATGTAGCATTTGCATATGTTCATCCGGGAAATCGTATAGCATCTGTAGCTGCTTTAAATAAAGCAGATGTTGCAGATGTGGATGCAGCCGGAAAAGATGTAGTAATGCAGATTGCCGCTATGGCGCCTGTTTCACTGGATTCGGAGAGTGTTCCTGAAGATGTTAAGCAAAGAGAGATAGAAATTGGTATGGATCAGGCCCGTCAGGAAGGTAAGCCTGAAGCAATGCTTGAAAAAATTGCTATGGGTAAGCTTAATAAATTCTTTAAAGAAAGCACTCTTTTAAACCAGGAATTTATAAAAGACAGCAAGAAAACTATAAAACAGATGCTTGCAGATTATGATAAAGATCTTACCGTGGTTACTTTTAAAAGGTATGCATTGTCATAACAAGATCCAGAAACAAATGAAAAGGGGCTATAATGCCCCTTTTTTTATGTCTGAATTTTTATTTCAGGGGGAGAGCTTTTAATTAAAGCACGATCAATTATAAAAAAAGATGTAAACTTGCATCATCAAATTCCATCAAATAAGAAAAAACTATGGCCCTATACAAAAGAATTCTTTTAAAACTAAGTGGTGAATCGCTTGCTGCCGGAACAGGGCATGGTATAGATGCTTCTGTACTGGAAAAGTATGTTTCAGAAATAAAATCTGTATATGAAAAAGGTGTAGAAGTTGGAGTAGTGTTAGGAGGTGGAAATATTTTCCGTGGTGTTTCGGGCAGTCAAAAAGGGTTTGACAGGGTACAGGGTGATTATATGGGAATGCTTGCTACAATCATTAATTCGCTTGCCTTGCAATCGGCCCTGGAAAATGCGGGGATTAAATCTGCTGTGTTATCTGGTATTGCTGTAGATCCCCTTTGTGAGCGAATGAACCGACGAAAAGCTATCCAATATCTTGAAAACGGATATGTAGTTATTATTAGCGGTGGTACAGGAAATCCATTCTTTACTACTGATTCGGCTGCTGCGTTAAGAGCTGTGGAAATAAAAGCAGATGTTTTATTGAAAGGAACACGGGTAGATGGTGTTTATTCAGCTGACCCGGAAAAGGATCCGGCTGCTGAAAAATTCACTGAGATTACATTTGATATGGCCTATAAAAAAAGCCTGAAGATTATGGATCTTACAGCTTTCACTCTTTGCATGGAAAATAATATTCCTATCATTGTTTTCGATGTGAACAAGGAAGGCAATCTTAGTGAAATTATAATTGAAGGTAAGTCAAATGGTACACTGGTGAAAAATTCATGATTTTTGCACATATTTTTGTAAAATGAGTATTTTTGTAAGCACATCAAAAATTAACCCGAAAGGAATATTGCTATGAGTGATGAAACTGTCTTTTTATATGATGAAACCGAGGAAAAGATGGAAAATGCCATTAAGCACCTCGAGCGCGAGTTGATGAAAATCAGGGCGGGTAAAGCAAACCCTCAAATGCTTGACAGCGTAAAAGTTGATTATTATGGAACCATGACCCCTCTCTCACAGGTTTCAAACATCAATACCCCCGATCCCAAATCGATTGTTGTACAACCCTGGGAAAAGAACATGCTTGCACCCATTGAAAAAGCAATTTTGGCTGCTAATCTTGGGTTTAACCCTCAAAATGACGGTACTATTATTCGCATAATTGTGCCACCACTAACAGAAGAACGCAGAAAAGACCTGGTTAAAAAAGCCAAAGCAGAAGCGGAAAACTGTAAGGTTAGTATCAGAAATGCAAGACGTGAAGCCATGGACTCTGCAAAAAAACTGGAAAAAGAAGGTGAACCCGAAGATGAAGTGAAAAGGCTTGAAAGTGATATTCAGGAACTTACAAATGACTTCATAAAAAAAGTTGACACCTTACTTGATGCCAAAGAAAATGATATCATGACAATATAACAAAAACTACAGAACGCAGGTCTGTTTAACCGGTTGGATTACCAACCGGTTTTTTTATTTTCCGCAATTGCTGCAAATACCGGGGGTGCTTTGCTTGTCGAACAATTTAGAACGAAAACGCATCATAGGCCCGGATTTCCAGACATGCCCATAATTCCCATTACTTACATTTATACCAAAATCCGGTGTTTTGTCATAACAACAAGGAACTACCCGTTCATCGCTGGTATAAACCATATGACTCCATAATCTGAAACAGGGGCCGACACTGCTATTTTCTCTTGTTTTTCCGTTTTTATAACGGTTGTATTTATCTGTTTCAGGCAAAAATTCATGCTTTCCGGTTTCTGTGTATATCTGCATGCTTTTAAACTCCAATTTATCTGCATTCAGATCATTAGCAAGCTCAACTGCATCGGAAAGTCGTTTTTCATTATTTTTGTTCACCAGCATTTGTATTACCAACAGTGGGTTCTGGCGATTCATTCTTTTTTTTGTGAATGCCAGTTGCTTCACTCCATCACATACTTTTTTAAAATGACCACCCTTTCGGTATAAGTTGTATGAATTATCATCGGGCCCGTCAATAGACACAATAATCCTGTCAAGTCCGCTTGTGATAACTTTCCGGCAGGTATTTTCATCCAGAAAATGACCATTGGTTGAAACTGCCGTATAGAAATTGAAGGATTTTGCCAGGCTTATCATTTCAAACAGTTCAGGATTCAGAAATGGTTCTCCCTGGAAGTAAAGATTACAGTAAAAGGCTTGCTTATGATGTGCAGAAAGAATTTTTTTTACATATTCGGGTTCTGCTAATTTTCTGGCCCTGTTCAACTTGCCTATTCCGGTAATGCATTCCGGGCAGCTCAGGTTGCATATTGATGCTGTTTCAATATTTAGAGAGAAGGGTTCAGACCAAATAATATTACGATTAAAAAGGGACGATACACGAAAAGAAGCAAGAATTTTTATGTAGTTGATAATTCGGTGAAAACTCAGGGTTTTTAATAAACGGATCCTGTCATGAAAATATGTTTTGCGGTTAAAAATTATGGCCATAGCTTGTAAATTAAAAAAGCTTATTCCCTCTTGTTAAATTCATCGCGAAGGCTTTTGATCATCCTGGATTTGGTTGAAAACTGCCTGACAAAAATACGGATAACACTATAAGTAGGAATGGCTATAATCATACCAAAAACACCTGCCAGCATTCCTGCCATCATAAAAACAATAAAGATTTCAAGAGGGTGTGCTCTTACACTTTTTGAATAGATCATGGGTTGCAAAACACCAACATCTATTGTATTAACAATAATAAAAGAAGCTACAATAGCGAAAATAAGCGGAACCATTTGTGAATAAAACTCCAGGTGAAGATTAACGGAAATACCCAGAAAAACCCCGATAAAGGTTGCAATGATTGGCCCCACGTAAGGGATAATATTGAGTATGCCTGCAAAGAATCCTATTACCAGTGCGTTGGGAAGTCCTATTATCCACATACTGAAACTGATTAAAAAAAATACAGCTGTCAGGTCAGTAATCAAGCCTGCAAAGTAACGTCTGAGCAGTACTTTGCTCTCGAAGAGAATTTCCCGTGCTTCATCTTTATGGGGTTGTGGTGTAAAAAAAACAATGATATTGGAAAAAAGATGTTTTTCCTTCATGAAAAAAAATGTAATAAAACTTATGGCCAGGAATCCGAAAAAAACTTCAATTGTAAAATTTATCAATGAATTAAAGATGGATGAAAACCTCTCGAATGTTGCTATAGCAACCAGTTCAGAAACAATCTTACTGCCAATGGTTTCTTCCGGTGTTAACAATGTCCATTCACGCAATGAAAGTTCAAGCTGCATAAGCGGTTCTTCAAGACTGCGGGAAATTGCACTTACATCAAGCTCGGAAACAAAAGCAGCCTGCGATGCCAAAAGGGGAAGAAAGAAAGATACTATTCCGGCAAAAATACCGATCATCAATATAAGGGTAATGAAGGAACATACACCCAGAGGAAGCTTTATCTTTCCCCAATGCACACGATGCAAAAACTCTACAATGGGCTGACCAAGCAATGACAGTACAACTGATAAAAGTATGTACAACACAATACGGAAAAAATACCATACAAAAAGCCCGGTAAGAACCAGGAAGAGTAGAATGACAATATTTCTGAATGCACTTCCCATTCAATAAATTTAAAAATTATTTCAATCAGTACTCAAATTATAATAAAATTCTCTTCTATTGTTTCAGGACCGTTTCCTTCCAACAAATGTAAAGCAGTTTTACGGTCTTTCTGAAGTTGTTTTTTAAGTACATCTAATGAGGAGAATCGCATTTCATCACGAATACGCGTTTGAAAATGAATTGAAATATTATGTTCGTAAATATCCTGTGAGAAATCAAAAATATGTGCTTCAATGGTCACGTTTTCAAGGTCTAATGTGGGCCGTATACCTATATTGATCATGGTTTTATACCAGCTCAATCTGTGTTTAACCCATCCGGCATAAACACCCATAGGGGGTATGATCTTATCAGAATCTTCAGGTCTTAAATTGGCTGTGGGAAAACCCAGAGTTCGGCCGATTTTATTTCCATAAACTACTTTCCCGGTCAGTGGATAAAGGTATCCGAGTTGTTTGTGCCAGTGAAAATTACGACTGTTTTCAAAGGATGAGTAAATAAATTGTGAAGAAAAGGAAGGGTCAACTCCTGTTTGCGAAACGCCGCACAAAAGGTGAAGATTGTTTTTTTCTTCTGAAAAATCATTGAAAAAGGATTGCATTATCTTCTGAAATTCGTCTGCTGCAACAGAATAATAATGCTTTATACCCAATTGCTTAAGGAAAAGGTTTCTTTCACTTTCTGAGAGGATAGTTTTAATTTCAGATAATGAATGATCAGGAAAAATATCCAGAAAAAGAATATTTGACGGAGAGTTTTTTACCAGAATTTCACGGATTTCACGAATTCCTTCTTTCTTTAATTGAAAAAAAGCACCTGCAAATATTCCGTTGAAGATATCCGTGTTAATTTCTTTCAATTGATTGTAAGTACGCAACTTTTAAATATAGTTTTGTTTGGTTGTTACAGGTTTATCAGAAAAATCATGTAAAATACAAAACTAATATTTTTGAGTGTATGCAAAATAAATTTTATAATGGTTAAAAAAACAAGCAACATATATATAAAAAACGTGTAATTATGAAAAATCCGTAAATTACTTGGTTTTGAGTGTTTAAATTTTATTAATATTGTTCTTTCGAAAATTCAGTACGTTTTACAATAAATTCAGATTAAATGGAAAAGACTACCGGTAAAATTGCACAAGTCATTGGGCCTGTTGTTGATGTGGCATTTGAAAATACAAATATTCTTCCTGCTATTTATGATGCTCTTGAGGTAATAAATGATCATGGGATAAAAATTGTATTGGAGTGTCAGCAGCACATGGGTGAAGATACGGTAAGAACGGTTGCCATGGATTCAACGGATGGTTTATACCGTGGCATGGAGGTAGTATCGCTTGGTGGACCTATAACCATGCCGGCCGGACAGGAAATCAGGGGAAGACTTTTCAATGTTATAGGGAAATCTATTGATGGTTTGGGAGAAGTAAAAACCGCAAAACGGTATAATATACACAGCGATGCTCCTAAATTTGAGAATTTGAAAACTGAAACTGAAATTCTTTACACCGGAATTAAGGTAATTGACATGCTGGCGCCTTATCCCAAGGGTGGTAAGATAGGATTGTTTGGTGGAGCAGGAGTGGGTAAAACAGTATTGATCATGGAGTTGATCAACAACATAGCCAAAGGTTACCAGGGAACCAGTGTTTTTGCCGGTGTAGGAGAAAGAACACGCGAAGGGAATGATTTACTTAGAGAAATGATAGAATCGGGAGTAATCCGTTATGGAGATGATTTCGTGAAATCAATGGAAGAAGGACACTGGGATCTTAGCAAAGTAGATCATAAGGAACTTGCACAATCGCAGGCAACCTTAATATTCGGGCAGATGAATGAACCTCCTGGTGCACGGGCCAGGGTGGCTTTATCAGGGTTGGCCGTAGCCGAATATTTCAGAGATGGTGATGATGAAACATCCGGGTCAGATATCCTGTTTTTTATTGACAATATTTTCCGTTTTACCCAGGCGGGTTCTGAAGTATCAGCGCTACTCGGGCGGATGCCTTCGGCAGTGGGTTATCAGCCAACACTTGCCACAGAGATGGGTTTGATGCAGGAGCGTATTACCTCTACCAAGCGTGGTTCAATCACTTCAGTACAGGCTGTATATGTACCTGCCGATGACCTTACCGACCCCGCTCCGGCTACTACATTTTCGCACCTGGATGCCACAACTGTTTTAAGCAGAAAGATTTTTGAGCTGGGCATTTATCCTGCTGTAGATCCTCTTGATTCAACATCACGTATTCTCACTCCTGAGATCGTTGGAGATGAACATTATAATACTACAAAGGAAGTAAAAATGATCCTTCAGCGATATAAAGAGCTCCAGGATATTATTGCTATACTCGGTTTAGATGAATTATCGGAAGAAGATCGACTTATCGTAAGCAGAGCCCGTAGAGTGCAAAGATTCCTTTCGCAGCCATTCTTTGTTGCCGAACAATATACAGGTCTTAAGGGTACTTTTGTTTCCATTGAAGATACCATAAAAGGATTTAAAATGATTATGAATGGTGATGTTGACGAATATCCCGAATCGGCTTTTAGTCTCGTTGGTACCATTGAGCAAGCTATAGAAAAGGGAAAAGCCATTCTGGAAGAATCCGCCAAAAGTTAATTGCTATGCAACTGAAAGTTTTGTCGCCGCAAGAGTTTATCTATCAGGGAGATGTTGTGCTTGTTCAACTTCCCGGGTCTATGGGATCTTTTGAAATACTGCAAAATCATGCCCCAATGATTGCCAGGATTGATAAAGGAAAAATAAAGGTCATTGACGAAGGGAGAAATAAATTTTACCTGGATGTTAATCAGGGTATAGTTGAAGTTAAAGACAACAATATTGTTGTACTCACCGAATAGAAATTTTAAATTTTTCTTACCATCCTAAGCTACACCCCTTTAGGATTTGTTGATTATTTCCCACCCAAATTATTTGGATGGGATTTATTATCTTTACCAAAATAATCGGATATAATGGAAAAAAGATGGGTAATACAAGACCCGGGTGATCAAAATATAGTCAATAAATTATCGGAAACTTTGTCAATCGACAAAGTTTTGGCTCGTTTGCTGGTTCAGAGAGGGGTAATCAGTTTTCCGGAAGCAAAAGACTTTTTCAGACCTTCACTTGACAGTTTGCATGATCCTTTTCTTATCAGAGATATGGACAAGGCAATTTTACGCATTGATCAGGCTATTGAAAAAGGTGAAAGGATAATGGTTTACGGCGATTATGATGTGGACGGAACCACTGCTGTAGCTCTTACTCACGCCTTCCTGAGTGATTATTACAATAATATTGATTTTTATATACCCGACCGATATAAGGAGGGTTACGGTATTTCTCTCGAAGGGATTGATTACGCAAAAGAAACTGATGTTAAGCTCATTATTGCGTTAGATTGTGGAATAAAAGCACTCAACCAAATAAACTATGCCCGTGAAAAAGGGATTGATTTCATCGTATGTGATCATCATCGTCCGGGTGATGTTTTGCCGGATGCTGTTGCTGTTATTGATCCAAAACGAGATGACTGCCCTTATCCTTATAAAGAACTTTCGGGCTGCGGGTTAGGGTTTAAACTTGCCCAGGCTTATTACCAGAAGAATCGTTTGCCTTTTAGAGATCTCGAAAAATTCCTGGATCTTGTTGCGGTAAGTATAGCGGCCGATATTGTTCCTGTTACAGGTGAAAACAGGATTCTGTCCTACTTTGGATTAAAGAGGCTGAATTTTGACCCCAGACCGGGTTTTGAATCAATCCTGTTTTACAGCAATGTGATCAGGAAAAGCCAGTCGTGCGATAAAACGGTTTTTACAAGAGAAATAACCATAGGAGATGCAGTATTTCTCATTGGCCCTAGAATAAATGCCGCAGGCAGAATTGAAAGTGGCAAGGCTGCCGTTGAGTTATTACTTTGCGAAAGAATGGGAGAAACCCACATTCTTAGTCAGAATATCAATAACAACAATACTGAAAGACGATCACTTGATACAGAAATAACCCGGCAGGCATTAGAAATGATTGAACTGGATCCGGAATTAAAAAACAGTAAGTCTACGGTTCTGTACAATCCTGAATGGCATAAGGGGGTTATAGGAATTGTTGCATCAAGGCTAACAGAATCTTATTACCGGCCAACGGTAATCTTAACTGAGTCAAATGGTGTTATTACAGGCTCTGCCAGATCAGTAAAGGATTTTGATGTGTATGATGCAATTGACGCCTGTAGTGAACATCTTGATCATTTTGGCGGGCATAAATATGCTGCAGGATTAAGTTTAAAACCTGAAAATCTTGAGAAATTCAGAACGGCATTTGAAGAAACCGTAGCAAATACCATTACCGATAATATGCTTATTCCCGAAGTAGAAATTGATGCTGAATTGCAACTTTCGGAGATTACACCAAAATTTTTCAGAATATTAAAACAGTTTGCACCTCATGGCCCCGGCAATATGAGCCCTGTGTTTCTTACCCGGGGTGTAATAGATAAAAATTCGGCAAGAGTTGTGGGGCGGAAACATCTTAAGATGATCATTAGTCATCCCGATGAACCAGGTAAAAGTTTCAATGCTATCGCATTTCAGCAAGCACATCAATTTGAAGCAGTAAGCTGGGGAAAATATTTTGATATTGTTTACCAGGTTGAAGAAAATGAATGGAACGGCACACGCACTCTTCAGCTTAATGTAAAAGATATCAAAACATATCTTTAACAGGGTTAATTCAAAATCCTGCCTGAAAAAACAGAATGTATATAAGTTTTTAACCAATTATTTTTGAATACAATTCATGGAAACAGTTCTTAGTGGAATCAGATCAACCGGAAACCTTCATCTTGGAAATTATTTTGGTGCTATAAAAAATTTTATTAAGATGCAGCATGAACATCGCTGCTATTTCTTCATTGCAGATTATCATTCGCTTACCACACACCCTACACCTGATGACCTCCATCAGAATGTAAAACAGGTGCTTGTAGAGTATCTTGCAGCAGGTATTGATCCGGAGGTGGCAACACTTTATATTCAAAGTGATGTACCGGAAGTAGCTGAATTATATTTGTTGCTTGGCATGAACGCATACATGGGAGAACTGGAAAGGTGCACCACTTTTAAGGAAAAAGCCCGAAAACAACCAGATAATATCAATGCCGGATTGCTTACTTACCCTGTATTAATGGCAGCAGATATACTTATACATAAAGCACATAAGGTACCGGTGGGAAAAGATCAGGAGCAACATCTTGAGATGGCACGTACATTTGGTAATCGCTTCAACCGATTATACAAAACCGATTACTTCCCTGAACCTTACGCGTTTAATTTTGGCGGTGATTTGGTTAAAATTCCGGGTCTTGACGGAAGCACAAAAATGGGTAAATCGGAAGGAGAGGGTAATGCCATTTATCTTGCTGACGAGTCCAAAGCGATACGGAAAAAAATCATGCGGGCTGTTACTGATTCAGGCCCTGCAGAAATGAACCAGCCAAAGTCTCAGCCTATTGAAAACCTTTTCAACATCATGAAAGTGGTTTCATCACCTGATACTGTTTTGCATTTTGATGATCTTTACAATAAGTGTGAGATTCGTTACGGTGACCTGAAAAAACAACTTGCAGAGGATGTTATTGCTTTTACCGCACCTTTGCGTGAAAAAATACTGGAAATAGGAGCCGATGATGCATATTTAAGCAAAGTAGCACGCATGGGGGCTGAAAAAGCCCGTGAGAGCGCATCTAAAACAGTTAAGGATGTAAGAGAGATCATAGGTTTTAAACCTTTTTGATGTATTTGACCAATTAATATAAAACTGATTGATAACTGAAAATTTTTAATTATGAACCCCTGGAAAAGCTTAAGTGGACTGGCAACCTGGTTTATGCGCATAGCAATGATGCTAATGATATTTACCTGGTTTTATCAAACATTTATGAATTTTAATCTTAACAGTACTGATTTTTATTGGGCTGCAGCTTTTATGGTATTAGGCGTTTTGATATTTGTGGGAGGATTTCTCAGCAAACATACCCTTACTGTAATTTCTGCGATCGGGTTACTCTTTCTTTCAGCATTACAAGCATACTGGAGTTATAGTGGTGTAACAGGTATTTTTGCACAATGGCTTCTTATGACTTCTGTTTCATTGTTTTTTGTAACCAACGGGAATAAATAATACATGCCTAAAAACATAGCAACAGCAAAAGAAAAAGAGAGAGTAGTTCTGGTGGGTGTTATTATGGGCCGCCAGTTTGAAGAAGTTGTTACGGAATATCTTGACGAACTTGAATTTCTTGTTGAGACTGCCGGCGGAAAAACATTAAAACGATTTACCCAAAAACTTGACAAGCCCGATAAAGCCACTTATATTGGCAGCGGAAAGCTGGAAGAGATTAAGGATTATATCCAGGAAAATGAAGTGGATATATTGGTATTTGATGACGAGTTGTCTCCTTCTCAGCAGCGTAATGTTGAACGCACGGTAAAATGCAGGGTTCTTGACCGCAGCAATCTCATTCTTGATATTTTTGCCCTTCGGGCACGCTCAGCGCATGCCCGCACCCAGGTAGAACTTGCACAATATCAGTATTTGCTTCCCAGGCTTGCCGGTATGTGGACACACCTTGAACGGCAGAAAGGAGGTATTGGCCTTAAAGGACCAGGAGAACGAGAGATTGAAACTGACCGAAGGATCGTTAGAGACCGAATAGCATTGCTCAAAAAAAAGCTGCAGCAAATTGATAAGCAGAAATCAACCCAGCGCTCAAACAGGGGAAGTCTTGTTCGCGTTGCTCTTGTTGGTTACACAAATGTGGGTAAATCTACTATCATGAATATGCTTAGCAAGTCGGATGTTTTTGCTGAAGATAAACTATTTGCAACACTTGACACCACAGTGAGAAAGGTTGTAATTGAAACCCTCCCTTTCCTGTTATCCGATACGGTTGGTTTTATTCGCAAACTACCACATCATTTGATAGAATCCTTTAAATCAACTTTGGATGAAGTAAGGGAAGCAGACATATTGCTTCATGTGGTAGATATATCTCATCCTAATTTTGAAGAACAAATAACCGTTGTTAAGGACACCCTGAATGAGATCATTGGAGAAAACAATCCCAAGGAATCCATAATGGTTTTCAACAAAATTGATAAATACACTTTTGTACAAAAGGATGAGGATGATCTTACGCCTCCTACCAAAGAAAATACAAGCCTGGAAGAGCTGAAACAAACCTGGATGGCACGAGAAAATGCACCATGCATCTTTATTTCAGCAAAAGAAAGACTTAACATTGAGAACTTCAGAAGACTACTTTATGAGCATGTATTGGAGATTCATAAAAAGAGATACCCTTATGATACCCCGGTATATAATCCATGGGAGCTGAAAGATAAGTTTGATAAAGATAATTAGATGGTAAGAATTTTGGAAGGTAGCGTCTTTTCATAAAAATTTCTGCTACCCCTGATTTGCAAGACATAATGATATTGTAGTGAAAAACCGGCAGAATTTATAACAACCCCGCCCAGATACCATCTCATCTTGGATTGTGGCCTTTTCATTGAAAAAACAGAAATGAATAAAAGGAAATTTCAACAATATATATCCTTTCCTATCCTTGGGTTTCAACATCTTATTTCATTTCTGCCTTTGTTAGTATTATACAGTTTTTCAGGGTTATTGAGCTGGCTTTTCCGAAATGTGTTTTATTATCGCCTCAGTGTAGTAAGAGAAAATTTAAGAAAGTCATTTCCGGATAAACCAAAGGAAGAACTCATAAAAATAGAAAAAGCTTTTTACAGGAACCTGACAGATGTTATGGTTGAAGTAATTAAGCTAAAATCTATTTCTAGCGGTCAACTCAGGAATCGTTGTTTTTATACACGGGAATCGGTTGAACTTTTAAATCAATATTATAGGGAAGGGAAAAGCATTTTAATCGTTATGGGGCATATGGGCAACTGGGAGTGGGCCGGAGCTGCATACCCGCTTTGGAACAGTCATCAAATAATAACTGCTTACCGACCGCTCAGTAACAAGGCCTGGAATCTTTACATGTACAATATGCGTAGTCGCACCGGTAACATTATCGTACCCATGAAGAGCATTACCCGCCAAATGTTGAAAATGCGAAATGAAGTTACAGGTACAGCATTGATTGCCGATCAAACTCCATCTGTCAGTAATGCTTATTGGGTAAAATTTTTAAACCAGGAAACCCCATTTTTTAAGGGAGCAGAAATACTGTCGAAAAAATTTGATCTACCTGTGTTCTGGGGATGTGTTAAAAGAGTGCAAAGAGGTTATTATAAAATCGATCTTCAACTTATCACAGATAAACCACAGTCGTTTGAAAAAGAAGGAAGCCTTACCCGGCTGCATGCTTCTTTCCTTGAACGTGATATTCAGGAGCAACCCGAATCCTGGCTATGGTCGCACAGAAGATGGAAACATAAAATGCCCGAAAATGCGGTGTCGGCAGCAGATTAAAAAACTGCAATTACCGTTCAATCCTAAATTTATCACCAATAGCGAGCAAACTAAGTCTGCCGTTTTCATCACGTTCCTGATCTATGGTAAGGGATGTTCCGGTAATTTTGCTTAAACCTGCCAGTCCTGCGCCAGCCACATCCCAAAAGCTTAAACGTCCTTCTGAAATATTACTCTGAATTTCTTCAACATTAATACCTGTATTTTTTTCCAGACCGGATAAAGCCAGTTCGGAAAAGGTGGTGTATCTCTGATCATTTCCGGGTGATACTGATGCTTCGGTTTGTTCAGCCTGGCTGGGTAAATGTGCCAGGGAAACTCCTTTAAATTCTTCTCTTTGAATAATGTTTTGATGCTTTTCACCGGCAGGAAGCATGGCAGTTCTGCGGGGTCCGATTCCCGGAATGTCCAGGGGTTCAGGCATAATATTGCGACTGAATGCCTGAATGGGTTGCGATGGCCGGGTTGCGGCTGTTGTTCTTACAGCAGGCTGATTTTCAGTTTCTTTAACGGGTATTTCAACAATTTCTTCTTCGGGCTTAGGTGTAATAGTTTCAGTTTCATATTCAACAGTGGGAACATGCTGACTTAATTGAGGTATTTCGTCAACCCTGGGTATCATAAAAAATATTCCTGCCAGAAACAATATTACGGCAGCAGCAGCAGCATAATGAAAATACTCTTTAAAATAAGCAGTCAATGGATATTTTTTGAGTGATGTTTTACCCGGAAAAGATATATTGTCCTGTGTCTGAAGACGTGCCTTACTAAATAAGGCAAAATCTTTTTGCAGGGTTCGGTCTTGGAAAACGGCGCCAAGCAATTCGGAAGATGCTTTTTCTGAAAGGTCTCCTTCAAAATATGCGATCATTGCTTCTTCATGACTTTTTGGCGAACCGGATGCAGATTTTTTCATCCTTTCTTTTCCCGGCATGGTTAAATCAGGGGATTCGGTTAAAAAGACCAGATTGAAAGATTCAAACTCACTTTTCAGGTCAGGATGGTGCCCGAGAAAATCCATAAGCTCCCCGACCTGGTTCTTTGTCAGGTTTCCTTCGTAAAAATCGAGGAAAAAGGCTTCATAATTTTCTCTGTTAATCTTCATTGTTATGTAAGTTTAATGGTATTGAGTTCTGTTTTATTCTTATAGGTTAAATTTTCTCTTTAATCTAAACTACTACATCCATACTGCCTATGTAATTTTTCAGAAATAATCTTGCTCTGTAGATATAAACCTTTACCTGCGATTCATTTAGCCCTGTTATTTCTCCTATTTCATGATATGAATAACCTTCATAATCCCGAAGCATTATAACATGGCGTTGAATATCGGGCAGCTTTTTAACAGCATCGTTTAAAATTTCTTTAAGATCGGAATAGGAGTGATCAACCGTATGTAAATTTATTGCTGCATCATCCAGTTCAGTTTGTTTTTTATCTTTTCTTATACTGTCAATCATCGTGTGGTATGCTGTTGTGAAAAGATAGGACTTTGCCCTGGAAAAGGAAATCTCTTCGGCCTTTGTCCACATTTTTTCAAAGCTGTCCTGCACAATATCGCGGGCTTTTTCTTCATCTCTGATGTTTTTCAGAATGAACCGGTAAACCCCGTCGGCATGCTCATCTACACAATGATTGTATTCTTTTGCTGTCATTAAATCCAGGATGTAATTTTTGTTTTTGTATTCATGTGACGTCAAAGGTCAACAGAAAGTTACAAACAAAATTAATAAAGAGATAAAATAATCGATAAAAACTGATAATCAGAAATTTATTTCCATTCAAGAGTTTCCATGAGGATACGGATATCATCGGCAAGAAATCGGATAACCGGGGCAAGAGAGTCGTTGTTTGGTGTTACGTTAAAGTATAATGATCCCCGCAGGTAGTGTTGTGTGCTATCGGTAAGATAAAACTGCATTGGCGAAGCGGCCTCCCTTCCTCGTATTTCGTATAAAATACCATATACGTTGGTTTCTTCGTTAACATATAAATTTTCCTGGAAGCCGCTGGCCTTTGGGATATGCCGGTTTACAAAGTTTCGTCCGTCTTCAATGTAGTTATAGAGTTGTTCCTGGTTTTCAATGGTTTTATAGCTAAGGTGTAATGATGCTTTGAATGAAGGGAATACCACATCAGCCCACCAGGGCTCAGCATCAGAGTGTTGATCAGGAACTACCTCACCATACACAGGATAACTGAATGTATAGGGAAAGATTGTGTCAAACTGCTGGTATTCTTTTTCCGGAAGATCTATTCTTACATATCCCCTGGGTAAGGGAGTACCATTCTGGTTGCAAGAAACAAAAGCCAGGGTTATAATAATTGTTGACAGGAAAATATAATATCCACGTATAATCATTTGTTTAGTTGTTATTTTACAAAAGCTGACGGATTTCTATTTGTTTTAGTATGAGCCCTTGCCCGTTTTATATTTTTTAACCGGATTATTCAGTTTTATCTTTACCTGTTTAATCCTTCTGTTATCTACAGAATCCACAATCATTTCAAAATCATCAAAACTGATTTTTTCTCCTTTATGGGGCAGTTCTTTTTTTATTTCAAGAATAAGACCGGCAATTGTATCGGCTTCTCCTTTTATTTCATTGAATGTGTTGTAATCTATTCCGGTTATTTTACAAAAGTCTTTTAGCAAGGTTTTGGCTTCAAAAACAAAATTTTGCTGATCTACTTTTGAGTATATAGTTTCTTCAATATCGAATTCATCGTTTATTTCACCCACAATTTCTTCAAGAATATCTTCCAGGGTTACAATACCTGATGTTCCGCCATATTCGTCAACAACAACAGCCATGTGTATTTTTTTCTCCTGAAACTCTTTCAATAAATCATTGATCTTCTTGCTTTCAGGCACAAAAAAACAGTTGCGAATAAGTTCCTGCCATTTGAAATCTTCAGGAGTGTCAAGGTGAGGCAAAAGATCTTTGATATAAAGTATCCCAATGACATTGTCAAAACTTTCGCGGTAAACGGGTATGCGACTATATCCGGCATCAACAATTACTTTTATAAGTTCTTCGAATGGGGTATCTTCAGCAACAGCCACAACATCCATCCGGCTTTTCATGATCTCACGTGCATAAATATTACTAAACTGTACTATTCCATAAAGCAACTGTTTATCTTCTTCTGTTCCGGTTTCCTCGTGTGTTATATCAATTGCATGAGAAAGCTCATCGGCACTCAGGCCCGTTTTTTTAACCGCAAGCTTTTTATCAATGAAATTGGTTGATTTTACCAGCAGTGTACTGAGAGGATAGAAAAATTTTCTTAAGAAAATCAAGGTTCCTGTCATCATTAAAGCAAACTTTTCACTGTTTTGGGTAGCATAAACTTTGGGTAGTACTTCTGCAAAAAGCAATATAAGAAAGGTTATAACAATTACCTGTACAATAAAAGCTGCAATGATGTAGTCATCAAGATTAAATACAATTTGGGTTACAAAAGTAGAGAGAATAATTATGGCAATATTTACCACATTATTTGTAATTAAAATAGTTGCCAGCAAGCGTTTGGGTTTTTCAAGCAGGGTTATGATTTTATATGCGTTTTTATGGGAACTCTCCCGAAGATTATCAAGCTGGGAATGTTTGAGAGAGAAAAAAGCAATTTCTGATCCTGAAATTAGTGCCGATAAGACCAAAAGCATCATCATGATAATAAGTGCCATGGCTGCTTCAGCATTGAAGGTATTAAAAAATGACAGAATCAATGAAACAAAACCCGAATAGGGCTCAGGTGAATCTTCCAATGTTTATAATCCTTTGATTTTAATGCAAAAGTAATACAAAATACCTGACAAAATCAAGTTTTTCAAATTTCATAAATTCTGTCAGCATCTCTTTTTTGTGTTTCTGACCCACGTGGAAGTTTCCCATAAAAATTCCTATCTTTACTATCTCGTTTCCCACGCTGGAAACTGTTCCGGTTAAAAGCACCTGTTCGTGCCGGCAGTAATCAAAATTAAACCCTTTTATATGAAGAAAGTAATCAGCTTTGCTGCTACGCCTCAAAACCTTCTTAAAATTACAGCCATTGATAAGGCATTTAAAAAATACCGCAAAGAAGTAAAACATGTCATTTGTCATGCAGGAAATGAAGAAGATGAAAGAGCATCTCTTTCTTCTTTTACAGATTTGGATTTCCCCCGGACCAGTCATTATATTTCTGCAGGATTTGGTAGCCATGCGGCTCAAACAGCTAAAACCATGCTGGATGTAGAAAAGGTTCTGCTTGAGGAAGAGCCTGACCTTGTCATACTTTCAGGGCACCAGGACGCTACCCTGGCGTGTGGTATTACTGCTTCCAAAATGCAGATTCCCATTGCTCATATTGACACCGGTTTGCGAAGCTTTGAAAAGTATAATCCCGAAGAGATCAACAGGATACTAACCGATGTACTTTGCGAGTACCATTTTGTAAGCGAACACAGTGCCATGAAAAACCTCAGGGACGAGGGTGAAAATTCAGACAAAATCTTTTTTACCGGAAATACTTTGGTTGATGTGCTGGAGATGTATTGGTCAGATATGGAAGAATCGGATGTTACAGAAAGGTTTAACCTGGGTGATGAAACATATGTTCTGGCCACATTTCATCATAAAGAAAACCTGGAAAAAAGGCAAAATCTGAATGAGATCACAGAAATGATCAAAAGGCTTGGTAAAGAATGCAGAGTTGTTTGGCTGCTTCCTGAATATGCCCATAAGAAACTACTCAAAAAAGGTCTTGATAAGGAACTTTCACCGGAAGTGATTCTTTCCGGACCTATTCCGTATATCGATTTTCTGGCATTGATGTATAATGCAGAAGTTGTTATTACCGACAGTGAAGGTATTCAGGAAGAAACTACTTACCTGGGAGCACAATGTATTACAGTAAGAAAGTATACCGAACGTATTGTAACACTCGATGTAGGCACAAATCAACTGGTAGGGTTTGATTTTGAAAAAGCTGAAAAGATTGCCGAGGACGTTCTCAAAGGCATTCTGAAACCCGGAAGGATTCCGGAAATGTGGGATGGGAAAGCCGCAAAAAGGATAGTTGATGTGCTCATAGAAGAAATGGATTAACACCCACTAACTAAATTATAAGACATCAACTTTGGTGTAATGTGTTTTAAAACACTAATCCTTAAAATTTGTAATTTTTGGGCTTAATTCAAATTTATATTCAGGATATTCATACAAAGAGGGTCGTGGCTCGGTTTCCCCTATGCTGTATCCCCATATTGAATCATATTCTTTTTTATCTTCACCCATATCTTCAACCTGTTCAAGATAAGAAGCAATAGATTTGGATTCCACAATAACAAATTTACCCAGTTTTTCAATGATTGGACTGTGGCTGCGTGTATGATCATGATCAAATTCAAGTATTCTTCTGCCACTTCGTGTTATTCCTATCACCCTGTAAGTCATACTTTTACCTACACCGGGCAGATTAAGTACATTGCGGTCAGTGGCTAAAAAGGGTAAGCCGGCTTTTTCCCTCAAATCATTAATATGATCAGTCATTTTCTCTGCTGTTTGCGGAAATTGTTTCACTTCATCAAGGTATTTTGCAGGAACCTTTCCATTAATTTTTTCTTCCATTTGTTCCTGAACAGCCCTGGCATTGGTTGCAAACTTTGAGCTGTTTTCCATATAACCTTTTACAGAAAAAGTATAATAGGGCATTACTCCTAGATCATTTAGTTCTTTGCGAAGACGGGCAGTATGCCCTCTGCGTGAAGCCGGAGCGGTAAATACCAACTGATTGGAAATCATCCAACCGGCCCGGGTGAGTCGCTCAATACCTTCTTTGGCCTCAGGAGTAATTTCCATCGGAGACTGGAAATGCGTTTGAACAACAAATTCTTTGATTCCGATTCGGGATGCCTTTTCTTTAAAGGCAGCCAAAATCTCCATAAGGTTTGATGTAATTCGCTGTGGAAGATAAACAGGTAGGCGTGTACCGAGGCGTATCCTTAGAATTTCGGCATATTTTTCACTCTCAGAACGAGTTTTGTTAGCTTCCTTTTTCCTGAGTGCCATTTCATATACGGCATTAAGAATTTTTTCCATAGAAGAGTCGGAACTCATAAGGGCATCACCACCTGTTATAAGTACGTCGCGCAGCTTTGAATCTTCCTCCCAGTATTTCATAATTTGCTTCAGCTTATTGTCCCAGGTTTCTTTAGGTTTGAGTTTATCGAGATCAAAGTTAAGGTTGCCTCTCTGAAAGTCATACATACGTTGGCAGGAAGCACACAGTCCTGCACATGCCCTTCCCATGGTATCGGGAATAAGGATTGCAACTTCAGGATAGCGCCGGTGGACATTATGATGAGTAGGTAGTATCCAACCGGCTGCGTTGGGTTTACCTGGTTCTACAATATCCTCCTTCTCCCATGCTACAATATGGCCAAATTCATCAACCAGTTGTTTAGAGTAAATTACATAATAACGAATAGCCAGATCTGCCCCTTTAGCAAAATCAGGTTCATTTACATTCAGCAGTGACACATAATAGGGATTAACAAAGAATGGGATACCTCTTTTTTGTGCTCTATACAGGATATCCATGGTTTCTTTATCTAAAGAATTTCCAAGGAGCTCGTTCAGCAAGTCGGGGTTTCTAACAGCAAAGCGAAGATGAAAAAGATGGTTCTTCCACCACTCTCTCACCAATGAAATCTTCTCTTCCCGGGAGATTCCTTCCGGAAAACTAAACTTAGGGCTTTTTATTTCACCCGAATCGATCTTATGAGCTAATATTTCAATGATCCGTTCTTTATTTTTTTCCCTTATTTTAATAATTTTCGGATCCAGACCCCCCGGGTGACGTTGCATCCACTCCAGAACTTTTTCTTTTGAAGGAAAATTTACCTGCTCATTACCACTGAATTGCCTGAAAAGGTGAATCATATCCAGGAAAAAGTTCGTTTGAGCACCCCCTAAACTCTGCTGTGCAGCAAGCCAAAGCATTTTAAATGGTTCAGAAATTGCATTTTTTCCCCTCAGATTCAGGTCTTCCACTTCTATGCTTGCATGATCAACATAATCCAGTAAACGTATTGCTGCATAATCCTGCCATGTAAGTTTTTCCATGGCCTGACGGCCTTTACTTTCATGTTTGTAAAAAGAGTAAGCTTCGGGGTGATTATCCATATATTCCAATACCCATTGTCTTACTGCTGTTCTTACTTCTTCAATACTTTCGCAATTTGTTAATATAGCTTCAAGCTTTGGATTTTCTTTCAAAAGCCTGTCGAGCTGCTTTTTTGCAGTGGGTGAAATGGGTGTTTGATCCAACGATTTTAATGTCTTTTCTCTCAATGTTTCTATCATAACGACTGTGTCTTTTTCACTATTGTGAATAATTTTCCGGATGAAGGAGATATTGATTTTATCCACAAAATGCGGGATTGACTTTCTATCCCTTTATGGCTCAGGCCGGCGAAAATAAAAATTTCAGTTACTGCCTGATAAAGTAAAGTTTGACTATAAACCGTATTACAAATTTACGAAATTTAGGGCAAAAATAGAAATCAAGACCATATTACAGGTACGTTCATTTTTATATAAAACATGGTAGTAAGAAGCGCAAATCCCCTGCAGATATGAGTTTCTGAAGTTACGGTTAGTTTTTACCTTTCAGCTTTTTTAACACTGGCTTGAGAGTTTCTCTTGCTTCTTTGTCTGATGCCAAAACAGATAAAGCAAAAATGATCAGAAAAGCGGCACTTATGAGCCAATTAATAATCCTGGGCAATTCAGGAATAAGACCATGAATTAAATAAAGGGCCAGGGCAGTAAAAATAAACAGAAAGATACGCCCGTAATCATAAGGTATGGGATAATATTTCTGGCCCCACAACCAGGAAATAAAAGTCATGAGAACATAGCATATAAGGTGTGCCCATGCCGATGCATAGTACCCATAAACCGGAATAAACAAAACATTTATTATTATAGTGATAAGGGCTCCAATTAGAGCAATCCACGCTCCGAAGTGGGTTTGACCGGTAAGTTTATACCAGATTGAAAGGTTAAAATATATACCCAGGAAAATGTGAGCCATCAGCAAAATGGGAACAATACCCAGGCCTTCTCTGAAGTCGCGTCCAATGAAATACTGAATGATATCCATATACAGCATTATCCCCAGGAATATAAACAGACAGGTGAGAACAAATATTTTCATTACCCGGGCATACAACAACCGGGCATTTTCTTTTTGGTATTCGGCAAAGAAAAATGGTTCAGCCGCAAAACGGAATGCTTGTATAAACAGCGACATAAGAACCGAAATTTTATATGATGCACTGTATATACCCAACTGCGATAAAGCGGTTTCTTCAGGCAAGAGGTATTTGAGAAGTATTTTATCAAGAGTTTCATTGATGATACCTGCAAAGCCTGCCAGCATAAGTGGCAAAGTGTAGATGATCATTTTTTTCCACAGTACCGGTGAAAAACTTATACGATGTCTTACAATAACAGGTATCAGCATCAGAAAAGTTATGGTGCTTGCAGCAAGGTTGGCAATGAAAACGTAGCCTATACCCATTTCCGGGGAATAAATCTTCAGGATTGACTGAGTAATCTCAGGACTCGCATTTTCCACCAGCCATGGGCAGGCAACCACGAAAAACAGCACCAAAAGAATATTTACACTTATGCCGGTAAGTTTTATGAAGGCAAACATAATGGGGCGATTTTCAGCACGTAACCGTGCATAGGGGATAGCCATCAACGCATCAAGACCTATAACAATACCAAGCCAAAGCACATACTCCGGATTTTCAGGGTATTTTAGCAGAGCTGCAATATCGAACCTGAAAACAACTGTGGTAAGTACAAAAGTTAATGCAAGTATGGAAACAGAAACAAAAGAAGTGCTGAAAACCGAGTTACTATTTTGAAGATTTTTCTGTGAGAACCGAAAGAAACCGGTTTCCATACCATGTGTAAGGATGACAATCAAAATAGCAACATAGGCATACATGTCGGAAATCACACCAAATTCATGGGTAAGAAAATAGTTGGTGTAAATGGGTACAAGCAGGTAGTTTAACAATCGCCCTGCAATGGTGCTTACTCCATAAATGGCAGTTTGCCCTGCCAGCTTTTTAATAGAATTTGCCATGCTATTGCCTGAGATTGCAAAGGTGCGAAATAATTTTGAAAACACATCAGCATATTGAAGAGCTTTACATGCTTTTATAAATTTGTTCAACAATGATTATCTTTAAGGTAATTTTATTTATGATTATTATGTTTTATCCAATACTTGTAAAAAACTACCACACCCTTTGTTTTGCTTTATTATTGATGCTAATTCCTTATTTATCGTTAGCACAAATACAAACAACTTTTCCGCATGAAAGCCACAGATGCACTCATTTATGTGCGCTATCAAGAATAAAAAATACATCCATAGGAATTTACGATCAGGATATCCGTGTGCATAACTATGATGTAAAATTTTATGGGCTAAACCTTGAAGTTCATCCATCCACAACATTCATAGACGGCTCAGTAAGGATATTGGCAGAAGTTACTGCAGATGAAATGCAGCAAATGGTGCTTGAGCTGGTTGATGAACTGACTGTACAAAACGTTGAACTGGCAGGTGAATCTCTTTCTTTTTCGCATCAGAATAATGTGGTAGAAATTGATTTGGATGGAACCCATGTCAGTGGAAGCCTGCTGGATATTGTTGTATATTATTCCGGTGAACCCATAGCCGATGGTTTTTTTGCAGGTATCAGCAGCAATAACAATAATCTGGGAGATCCGGTTTTGTGGACATTGTCAGAGCCACACAATGCACGACAGTGGTTTCCTTGCAAGCAAGTATTGGATGATAAAGCTGATAGTGTGCACGTAAGCATTACCACACCGCAGGAATTTATGGCTGCATCCAACGGATTACTTATCGATGTAACTGAACTGCCGGGTGGGTTGGTTACTTATCACTGGAAGAGTTTTTATCCCATTGCGTATTATCTGATTTCTATTGCTGTTTCAAATTATCAGGAGTATAATTTTTATGCCCCCGTTGCACAGGAGCAGGATAGTGTATTCATTCAGAATTTTATCTATAATCATCCTGATGTGCTTGAATCTTTGCGTGAGAACCTGGAAAGAACCCGCGATTTTATGGAAGTTTTCTCAGAAAAATGGGGGGTATATCCTTTTCTTTCAGAGAAATACGGGCATGCCCAGGCACCTATGGGTGGCGCCATGGAGCATCAAACCATGTCAACAATGGGTAGTTTTGGTTTTGATATTACTGCACATGAACTTGCCCACCATTGGTTTGGGAACCAGGTAACATGTGCCACATGGAGCGACATCTGGATCAATGAAGGATTTGCATCGTATGGAGAATTTATGGCTCGTGAGTTTATCCTGGGCCGCGATCTGGCAGACAACTGGATGGAAAACGCACACAATAACATTAAAAGCCAGCCGGGAGGTAGTATTTATGTTCCACCGCTCGATTTATCAGATGTATGGAGAATTTTCAGCGGCCGGCTTTCTTATCGCAAAGGTGCTGCTATGTTACATTTACTGAGGTTTGAGCTTAATGATGATGATTTGTTTTTTCATATAATGGAAGACTTTCAACAAACTTTTTCCCATGACGTAGCCAGTGGCGACGATTTTCGAATAACTGTGGAGCTTAATACAGGAGAGAACTGGCAATGGTTTTTCAATCAATGGTATTATGGCGAAGGATATCCAATATATGAAATAACATGGTGGCAGGATGATGAAAACCTGTACATCAAATCATCGCAAAGTGCTTCAGTTGATTACCCGGTTTTTTTTGAAGGTACGCTCGAGTTTAAGATCATTACGGAAGGTGAAGAACAATTCATCAGAATGTTTCAGGATGAACCCGTTCAGCTGTTTGAAATTCCCCTTAACGATAAGATTGATCATCTCATTTTCGATCCCCGCAGATATATGCTCAAAGATTTTGTACTCATTGATTCAGCTGGAGTAAATGATGAATTATCTCAAGCAGACCTTACCCTCGGGCCCAATCCTGTTACTGACATTCTTAATGTATACTTTGAGGGAAGATGGGATAATGCTCATTTTTTTATCTCTGATCTTACGGGCAGAAAGCTTCTGGATGGCCAGTTTTTTAACCGGAAACATACCTTAAATCTTTCAGGACTCGACACAGGGCTTTATCTGCTTAAAGTAGTATCGATCAGGGGAGAACAAAAAAGCATAAAATTCTTTAAAGAGTAGCTTAAGAAATAATATAACGGCAGGGTCAAAGGCCTTTTACAAATCTTAAGGTAACCGAAGTATTATCTTCAAACATTACTTTTATGATGTAGAAACCCGGTTTAAGGATTTCGATATCAATGATTTGGTTATCGCTTAAAGTATTTGGTGCTGAAATTATTCTTCTACCATCCAAAGAAAATATTTTCCAATCTTGTATTTTTAAATAATGCAGGTTTTCAAGTGTAATCTGGTTATTTGCCGGATTGGGGTACAGCATTATTTTTTCATTGTCCGTCAAGCTATAATGCCTGATTCCTGTTCCGGGATCTTCACCAAGTACTATTTGTTTTGTTATAAGCCAGTTATCGGGAGTCAGAGGTGTATTGCTTACCCAGGATCTGCTTAGCATGTATCCGTCGTTTTCGAAGCTGGCATAGTACCAGTTATGGCCATCATCGTCCAGATCAACTGAAGCCCAGTCTTCAGGCAGCCAGTCGGGATCAGGATCGCTTCCGTTGCCATTTTCAATGCCGGCCTGAAAGTCTTCATCCAGTATTATCACGGGTTCTTCATTTTCTTCATCAACCAGTAATATTTTCACATTATTGATCATAATGCGATCCTTGTCAGTACTTTCATGATGACGGAAAGCAATGTGTACACTCTGACTTGTCCATTCGCTGATGTCAATATTGCGGGCCTGGTGCACCCAGTTTTCTATTTCACTGTCAAGGGTTTCATCAAAGATCATGGTAAAATCTCCGGGTTGTGTGCCCTCGGTTGAAATCCATACACTGTAATACTCTTCACGATACTGGGGCGTATTGGCAGTAGAAGCCGCATCCCACATCAGGAAAATACCTTCTTCAATAACAGGGTCCGTTTCTGTAAATTTTATGGTAACGTTAATATTGGAATCCAGATTTTCATACAGGTATTCCAGTCCTGTAAAAGGTTCATTGTTTTCATCATCAATGATATTGCCGTTCAGCATCCAGGTCATAACGTCATAACCTTCATCGGGCAAGGCGGTAAAAAGAATATCGGAGCCGGAATTTACCGACGCTCCATTGAGTATTTCTTCTCCATAAATGCTCGCGTTTAATGATCCGTTGCCTTCTGTCGGGAAAAAATTTACCATAAATGTACCTGCCGGAATTTCCATAAACTCCACCTGTATATGAATTTTATTTTCCAAACTATTGACAACAAATATTTGTGATATTTCATCCTGAACCACATCGTTCACAATCCATTGTTTAACCCTGTATCCTTCTTCAGGGTAAGCATAAAATGTTACGGGAAGTTCCAGACTTGCAGCATCTCCTGAAGTTAAAGGCAGGCCGTCAGACTCAGCTTCAAGGATTCCCGGTATATCTCCGATAATTTCAAAAGTTATTTCTGCAGCATAAGCCAGGTTGCCATTCTGGACATACCAGTAAAACCGGTTACCTTCTTCACCGTTCTCCCAGGTAGTAAGATCAAATGTGCCTGATCCGGTAAAATCGCCTTTCAGTTTATAAACTGAAACCGCTTTCTTTTCGTGATACCAGGTTAGATGTTGCCCATCTTCGCAAACTTCAGGTACAGAATTGGTTTTCAGGAAATATGCATAATCATCATAGGAAGGATGACCAAAAACCCTTGCCAGCCCGTTTTCATCCACAGCAACAGCTGTATATTCGTTAACACCAATTCCTTTGGCATCCATTTCCCAGTCGGATATCATGCGTGCCATGAAAGTGAGGTGCCGGCCGTGACGGTTATTATCATCACCATAAATAGCGTTATAATGCGAATCGGTTACAATTTCCTGCATGAAAGGTACATCCAGAAAGTCTTTTTCCAGTTTTATCCTGAAATGATATGGATTTTCAAGTGCTTCCTGACTCCAAACCGATCCATTTTCCGCACTGAATATTACTTCTCCAAGCACCGCAAGTCCTGCACTGGTACCTCCGATAGGTGCCGATTTTTCATTAACATGTGCATTGATAGCCGTTTGCAGGCATGTGCCTAGCCAGTGATCGTAATAATTCCACTGGTTGCCACCGGCAATAAAAATGAGTTCAGCATTCTCAACAGCCTCACATACTTCGGGGTTATTGGCTTCTTCCTCACTTTGAATAACAATACTGGTTACAGAGTTTATTTCCACTCCCAATTGCGAATAAATGTAGTCATTATAACCGTCGCTGCCACTTGCTCTGAGCACAACCACATCGCCCCCATCGGCTCTTTCTGCAAGCCAGGTCATTCCATCATCATTGTCGGTAGCACCACCAGCCAATAAAATACCAAAAATGGGTTCTGTTTCAATATCTGCATCAGAACCGGTGTGGTAAAAAATCTGGGCATCCAATGAAATGGCAAAAACGAAAAAGGAGAAAAAAAGGATAAATTTTGAATTCATCTATTTATAATTTGTTTTTTTCTGAAAGTATTTCTTCACAAAAGTAAAATAATTTCCGTCTTGATTTCGCCCTTGTTATTCCTTGAAAACCGTGTGATAAAAAAAATTTTTCTTTTAAACCTGCAGATTATTCACATTGTAAAGTGTTGCCTGTATTTTTTGTATTTTTGCACAGTTAAATTATGGGGTGCCGGTTGTAAAATCAGAATCGTCTGATCCCTTTCCTGGCCGGTTGTTCTTATTCTTAAAACGATATCTTTTAAATCATGGAAAAACTCACCAAAATAGTAGCAACGATATCTGACAGAAATTGTGATGTTGGTTTTTTAACACGGATGCACCAGGCAGGAATGGACGTGATTCGTATCAATACCGCACATCAAAGCCCCGAGGATTCTCTTAGGGTGATAAAGAACGTTAAAGAAGTTTCTGAAAAAATACCGGTTTTGATTGACACCAAAGGTCCTGAAATACGAACAACAGAATCGGATTCGGATATTGATGTCAAAAAAAATGACATCATAAAGGTGATTGGTGATCCTGATGCGTATTCAACACCCGAATGCATCTCGGTTAACTATAAAAACTTTGTTTCATTGCTTGAGCCAGGCAGGAGTATAATGATAGATGATGGTGACATTGAACTGGTTGTAAAAGAAAAATATCAGAATTATCTGCTTTGCGAAGTCAGAAATCCCGGAAAAATCAAATCCCGGAAAAGTATCAATCTGCCCGGAACCCACATTGATCTTCCCTCACTTTCTGAAAAGGACAGAGAGTATATTGATTTCTCCATTAAACACGATGTTGCTTTCATTGCACATTCCTTTGTACGAAACAAGGAAGATGTGATGGCTATACAAGAGATCCTGGATAAGCATGACAGCAAAATCAAGATCATCGCAAAAATTGAGAATCAGCAGGGAGTGGATAATATTGATGAAATACTTGAACATGTTTACGGGATTATGATAGCCCGTGGCGACCTTGCCATTGAAGTACCTGCAGAAAAAATACCCGTTATACAGGCCGAATTGATTGCCAAATGCATACAGCAAAAGAAAGCTGTAATTGTTGCTACACAGATGCTGCACAGCATGATTGAGAATCCCAGGCCTACCAGGGCGGAGATAACCGACATTGCCAATGCTGTGTTCAGTGGTACCGATGCTATTATGCTCAGTGGAGAAACCGCTTACGGCAAATATCCTTTAGAATCAGTTAGTACCATGACACGTGCCGCAAGGGAAGCAGAAAAAAACAGAAAGGTTAGCATTGAGAAAAATGTAATGCCACACGAAAACGAAATATCCGTTTTTCTTTCCAAAATGGCTGTAAGGTCTATTGAGAAAGTGAATTCACGGGCAATTATTACCGATACTGATACCGGAAAGACAGCACGATATCTTTCAGCTTTCAGGGGTAAAGCACCCATTTATGCCCAGTGTTATGATGAGAGGGTAATGCGTGAGCTGGCTTTAAATTTTGGTGTTTATCCGGATTATATGGAAGTACGAATTTCTAAAAGAGATTTTATAAAATATACCATCAACAGGCTTTCAGAAGCAAAAGAAATTAGTCCTGAAGATTTGATTACTGTGCTGGCAGGAAATTTTGGCAAAAAGTCAGGCCCATCATTTGTTGAGATTAGCACCGTCAGTAATATGCTTAGCAGCGAGAAATAATTAAAACTTGTCCGTATGACTATTAATACCAAAGAGATAAACATTGATCTCATCCGCGGAGCAATCAAAGAAAATCAAAAAGATTTTCTTATAGAGATCATTAATGAACTTTACCCGGCCGATATTGCCGAGTACATGGATGACCTCAGTCTGGACGAGGCAAAATATCTGTATACGCTTCTTGAAAAAGAGGAAGCTGCAGATGTACTGATGGAACTTGAGGAAGATGTAAGAGAAAGGTTTCTTGAATCTTTCTCTACCCAGGAAATTGCACGGGAATTCATTGATAATCTCGATTCGGATGATGCCGCTGACCTTATAGGAGAGTTACCCGGTGACAGGCGTGAAGAAGTTCTGCTGCATATTGAAGACCGTAAACAAGCACAGGACATAGCCGACCTTCTGGTTTATACCTCCAATTCCGCAGGGGGTCTTATGGGCAAGGAGTTTATCAAAGTAAATGTTAACTGGTATGTGGTGACATGTGTGCGTGAAATGAGAAAACAGGCCGAAGATGTGGATGAAATATACCATGTGTATGTGGTTAATGATGATGATGTGCTCCTGGGGCTGTTATCCCTCAAAAGTTTGCTCCTTGCTTCGCCCAGAGCAAAAATCTCGGATCTTTATATTACTGATGTGGTTAGTGTTAAGGCCACGCAAAAGGGAGAAGAGGTGGCCAGTATAATGAATAAATATGACCTGGTTGTTTTGCCCGTGATAGATGAACTGGGTCGGCTTATCGGCCGGATTACCATTGATGATGTTGTTGATTTCATTAAAGAAGAAGCCGAAAAGGACTACCAGATGATGTCGGGTATGACCCAGAATATTGAATCAGGAGACAAGATTTGGGAACTCACCCAGGGTCGTCTTTTCTGGCTTATTGTTGCCCTGTTTGGTGGAATTATCGGCTCAAGGGTTATCAGCAACTATGAAGAGCAAATCAGGGTATATCCTGAAATGGCCTTTTTTATGCCATTGATTGCTGCCATGGGAGGAAATGTGGGCGTGCAGTCATCAGCTCTCATTGTAAAAGGCCTTGCCAACAATACTATAACTACCGGAGGCATATTACCAAAATTGTGGAAAGAGGTCTCTGTGGGTATTATCAACGGTCTGGTATGCTCGGGTATTTTACTGGCTTACAGTTTCTTTTTTGCTCCTTCGCTGGCACTAAGTATGACGGTTAGTGTGGCGCTAATGTCGGTAATTATATTTGCATCCATTTTCGGAACCTTTGTCCCCCTGGCACTTGACCGGCTGAAAATTGACCCTGCACTGGCCACAGGGCCATTTATTACAACTTCCAATGATATTATTGGATTGTTTCTTTATTTTATGATTGGACGACTCATGTACGGGTTGTTTATGTAAGAAGCCTTAAGGTTATGTGTATTTACATTTACGGCAGTTATGCCTCATAATATTGTTTTGAGCTAACCGTTATTATTCCCGGCGTTAAAAGGTTTCATCAAACGCTTTCTTAAAAATTTACCGAAATTCATTTAAAGTTGTAATTTTGTGCGATATATTGATTTTTAGCAGGTTCATAAAACCTGTGAACTTTATAATCCAAGTGTTTCCATGAGTTTTTATTCCCCCAAATTTGACAATTTGAAAGTGAAAAGTAAGAAAAACTTTTATTATCCTTTATGGATCATACTATTGATCGCAGCTGCATCATGTACTCCCCATAAAAAAATGGTGTATCTTCAGCATCAGGCTGAAGTTTCTGATACATTGATGTTTACAAAACCCGATTATTTGATCAAACCTGGCGATATTCTCCACATTCGCGTACTCACCCTGGATGAAGAATCTGATATGATTTTCAACAACGAAGAAACCCGCGGTATGGGTTCAGGTTCAGGTGCACGCAATAACATAAGCGTATTTTTGCACGGATATTCGGTAGGTGAAGACGGAAACGTTAAAATGCCGGTGCTTGGTAATGTTCCTGTTGCCGGAAATTCAATTGCAGAGGCTACCTCAGATATTGAAAAAATGGTGGCTGAGTATCTTATAGATGCTACAGTGGTCATTAAACTGGTGAATTTCTCCATTACTGTTCTTGGCGAAGTAAGAAGGCCCGGAAATTATTATATATATGATAATCAGTTCAGTATTATGGATGCCATTGGCCTGGCAGGAGATATGACCGATTATGGAAACCGAAAAGTAAACATAGTAAGACAAACAGCTGACGGTGCTACTTTTGCTACCCTTGATGTTACTGATTCCAAAGCTGTTGTATCAGAGTTTTATTACCTGCAACCCAATGATATAGTGTATGTTGAACCACATAAAGTGAAAAGGCTGGGATTTTCCCAGTTCCCGTTTGGTGTTGTATTTTCGGCGATTACAACAACTCTCTTGCTGATCAATTTTTTTAGTAATTGATGATTTTTTTAACAGGATTGATTTTACAATATAAACCACAGCCAAATTCATTGAATTAATCACCTAATACCAGCAAAGGAAAAAATGAACAAAGACCCCTTTCGCGAAGAAACGCTTGATATCCGTAAACTGATCTTTAAATACATCCGCTTTTGGTACTGGTTTGTGATCAGCATAACAATTGCCCTGGCTATAGCTTATTTCATCAATAAATTTTCAGAAACTGTTTATCGTGCGCGTGCAACCGTTCTTATTCGTGATGACAGGAAAGGAGGTTTTCGTCCCGGACAGATCATGGGTGAACTGGATCTGTTTTATCAACGCAATAACCTGTTTAATGAAATGGCAGTGCTACGGTCTTACTCCCTTGTAGATTCTGCACTTAGAGAGATGGATGTAAATATTTCTTACTACAACATTGGCCGTGTTGTTGGTGAGATAAGGACCGTGGAAATTTATCAAAACACCCCCTTCAGGATTGTGTGGGATGATGATCAATCACCATTGTATAACCGCCCCTTTAATGTAAGTATATTGTCGGAAGATACTTATGAGCTTGAACTAACCGAGAGCGATAGATTTTCATTACGTAACGGGGGTGAAAACTACACATTGCGGTTCGGTGAAAATCATCAAATGGAAAATTATGGATTTCGTATAATAAAAACCGACAATTTCAGGGCTCAAAGCCACGTAGGACGCGAATTTATCTTTGTTATACATGACACCGGTTCTTTACCGGGCCGATATCTTTCATCGTTGAGCGTTGAGCCGCTGAATAATGAAGTTTCTATTGTTCAGTTAGCATTTGAGGCAACCAATTCACAAAGAGCAGTCGACTTCCTGAATACCCTTACAAAAGTATATATTCGCCAAAGCCTGCAGGAAAAAAATACCATTGCAGAAAATACTATCCGGTTTATTGACCAGCAAATCGGGGTAATTTCCGATTCCCTGATTCTTGCAGAATCTTCACTTGAAGAGTTTCGCCAGCGAAAAGGGCTTATGGATGTGGGAATTATTACATCTCAACTTTTTTCGGAACTGCAAAGACTTGATAATCAGGTAGCGATTGAAAATGTAAAACGTCAGTATTACGATTATCTGATTGATTATGTGGAAAATGATAAGGATTTCAGAGATGTTTTCAGCCCTTCGGCATTGGGTATCGATGATCCGATGCTTAACACTCTCATAAGTGAGTTAAGCAGCCTGTATAACGAGCGCTCAATGCTGAGAGTTAGTGCAACTGCAGAGAATCCAACTATTCAAATGATCAACCGCAAGATTGAGCAAAGCAGACAAGCATTGGAAGAAAATCTTCTCAGCATTCAAAATACATCTGAAATACTTTTAAATGATCTCAATCAGCGTATTGAACGACTTGAAAGCCGCATCAATCAACTTCCCGGCACAGAAAGAGAACTTATCAGTATTCAAAGAAGATTTAATCTTAGCGATGCTACATACAATTACCTGCTTGAAAAACGCGCCGAAGCAGGTATTGCAATGGCAAGCAATGTTCCTGACCATAAAATCATTGACAGAGCCAGGTTTTCCGGAATAGTTTCCCCGAAGAAACGTCTTAATTACACAATTGCTCTCGTGTTAGGGTTTGTGTTACCCCTGGGGTTTTTGCTCATAAGAGATTTCTTTGATACCCGAATCAATGATAAAAAAGATGTTACAGATGCTGTGGATTTTCCCATTTTGGGTGTTATCCCGCACAATAAAAAAGCTGCAAAAAAGACAGATATGAACCTGGTTGTTTTTGAAGAAAACAAATCTCCGGTAACGGAAGCTTTCAGGGCAATGCGAACAAATCTGCAATATTTTGCCAGCAGTCAGAAAAACAAAATAGTTTCTGTTACATCAACCAAAGCGCAGGAGGGCAAAACATTTACTGCTATTAATCTCGCTTCGGTTATTGCCATTTCCGGCAAAAAAACATTGCTTATTGGTGCAGATATGCGTAAACCCAGGATTTATCAGGATTTTAATATTGGGAAGGCACCCGGTTTATCAAACTATCTTATTGGGAGCAATAGTCTGCATGATATTATACAAAAAGTGAGTGTGAGTGATCAGCTCCATGTAATAACATCAGGACCCACCCCTCCAAATCCCAGTGAATTGATTGAATCAGATGAAATGATTCAACTACTCAACGATGTAAAGGAGCTTTATGACTTTGTTGTTATTGATACACCTCCAATTGGAATTGTGCCTGATGGTATTCATTTAATTAAGAAATCAGATATAGCCATTTATATTATCAGGCAAGGGTTTAGTGACAAATCCAGCCTTGAGTTTATGAATGAATTTGCCCAAAAAATTGATGCTGGTAATATTTGTATCGAAATCAATGATATGAAAATGAATCGTGCCGGTTATGGTTATGGATATGGCTATGGTTACGGCTATGGTTATGGCTACGGTTACTATGAAGAAAAACCGGAAGGCAATGTATTTAAAAAGTGGTATGAACTGGCCAGCGGAGCCTTTAAACGTAAATGATGAGTTTTTGATATTATCGAAATGATAATAATATCTTTTCACCTTTTATAAAATACCGGCAATTTCAATTGTAAAATTGGAACTGCCGGTTTTTTTACGAGATGATTATCAGGTAAAAATACCCGAATGAGGAAAGAAATTTTCCCGAAAAAGAAAATCCCAATTTACTTTTAACAATTTTCCTTTCAATTGAAAATAAGATAATAACCACATGAATTACCTATGTAAAACGGGTATTTCATGCAATATTTTAATTCATATCTTTGCGACGCATGTGTATTTATACCTGGTATCGTGCAGGTAAAAATATAACGTTGTTAAACTTAAGGGGATAATTGGGTGAAACTAATGAACACTATGTTTACATCATGGATAAAGCTACATCTGGTTATTGTTAAAAACCAAATTGAATAAATGAATATAAACCGACAATTCTTTCTAATTGGTTCTAAAGGGAAATTAGTAATATTTAATGGGATACTTTTCTTTCTGTTACTTTGTACAGTGCAGGCAAATACAACAGGACCTGCAGGTATTGGTGATCAGTCATCTAATGTTTTATGGCTGAAGGCTGACTATGGCACTTCCACTACTCAAAATGAAGAAATCGTTGAAGAATGGCTCGATTTCAGCGGAAATGATAACCATGCTTTACAGACCGAGCCCGGCAAAAGACCCGCCTTTATTGAAAACTCAATCAATGGACTTCCTGCCTTACGTTTCGGTGGCACCGATATCAATCTGGTGGTTGCCAATCATGCCAGCCTGGATGGTACTGATGGTATTACCCTTTTTGTAGTAGGACAGCCTGAAAATATTGATACCCAGCCAAGAGGTTTAGTGTCAAAAAGGGTGAGTAACGGGAACCAGGTGGCATATTCCTTGTTTACCTGGAATAATTCAAATCTATTATATTTTGATTCACCATCAAGATATAATGGTAATACAGCAGTCACCAATGATCCGCAAATTTTCTCAGCGATTTTTAACGGGAATGACCCTACACATCGTGCCAGGATATTTCAGAATGGAGTGCAAACCGGTTCAGGAAACCCCGGCAATACATCCATTGGCAGTTATAGCTCAGATCTGTTCATAGGCATTCTGGATGAAAATTACGACCACGCTTTCAGAGGTGATATGAGCGAGGTAATTATTTATCGCCAGGCACTTAACCTTGCGGAAAGGCTCATAGTGGAAACCTGGCTGGCAAACCGCTATAATATCAATATTGGAGTTACCGTTTTTTCTTCTGAAACGCACAACCATGACTTTACGGGAATAGGTCATGTGGAAGGGCATAAATATACAGCGACTCAAAATATGGGCAGTGGATTGCTGCTTGCAGAAGCCAATGGTTCATTGAATGAGCCATATGAATTTGTTTTTGCCGGTCATGATAATACATCCAACGGAACAAATGAAAACGATCTGCCATCTATACCCGATGTTAACATCGACCAAAGATGGAATCGTGTTTTTTATATCGAAAGGATACAAAATGGTATTGTCAATGCCGGAAATACTGATGTACACATAGGGTTTGATTTTTCTGAAGCAGGAATCACTCCTGACCCTTCAAGTTTGTATGTTTTACTTTACAGGGAAGAAAATACAGGAACATTCAGCCTGGTGCCCGGTTCTTATGCATCGGTTAGTGATGGAAAGGTATTTTTTACGGTAAGTGATACACATTTTCAAAGTGGTTATTTTACAATCGCCCGTTCCGATCTCAAGGTCCAGACCTATTATAGCTTTAATAACGGAAACTGGAATAATCTTAATGTTTGGAGTTTAAATCCAGGTATCTACGAGCCGGCAACTCAATTGCCCGGACCGATGGATCGGGTTGTGATGCAAAACAATCGCGAAATTATTGTTACTGATAACAATATTGAGATTGGCACATTGGAAGTGAATGACGGCATCCTGGACTTTGGAACCACTGCCGGCCATACTGCTTCTACCATAACAGGTCTGAGCAAAGGTGTCATACGTCTGGCCGGCGATAATTTCCCGGCTGGAAATGCTGATGGATTTGCACATGCTACACAGGGCGGAACTGTTGAATACTATGGTACAGGATACGATCTTTTGACTTCACGCACATTCAGGCATATGCATGTCAATATGGACGATGTTTCCCATACTGTAAACCTTTTGGCTGATTATACCCTGAATGGAAACCTTACCATTGATAAGGGGCAGTTACAATTTGGAAACTCATCAGGCACTGCCGCACGGCAACTGACCATAAAGGAGAATCTGCAGGTTAATTCCGGTGCAGGTATAACCACCGGGACGGAAAATGCCAGGCATCAACTGAATCTCTATGGTGATTTTACGAATCAGGGATATGTTGAGTTTACCAACCGCACCGTTGCGAATTACACTTCTGATGCTAATGATGGTATTGTGGATGTCAACTTCCTGAGCACAACACGCGATCAGAGAGTGCAACTTCGGGGCCCTTCCAGATTTTACAGAATAGAGGTCGATAAAATTACTGCAACTTATGAGGTGCATATCGCAGCCGATAATTCAGACTATTTTGAATTACTGGGTTATGCCAATCAGGGGCATGGAAATGAAGCCCAGCTTGCTTCAAACACAAATTCTCTGGGTCTGATATCAGGGACTGTTCGTATTGGACAGAACATTACCATTCCCAGGTTGAATGGGGGCGGCAATTATAATATTTCTGAAAATGCTGTTTTATGGGTGGATGGAGGAAGTGTTACAAAACCTTCCGGTACAGCTGTAGTAGTTTATGGCAAGGTAAAAGTATCCTCAGGTACTTTTACAGCCAATATTAACAGTGGTATTACCACTCGTTTAAATGGTGTATTTGAATCAACAGGAGGAACATCTGTGTTGGGGCAATTCCGTACATCCGTTTTTGGTTCTGAAAATGTGGGAGGGTATATAC
>JBHEOF010000129.1:0-5535 GCA_046261715.1 Bacteroidales bacterium | reverse complement strand
AGTATATTGTTCATTGACAGCAAACAATAATGTTCAATTTTAGTAAACAATTTGCTCTGTTAACTGGGATACCAATTTCAATCATGAGATATTTCCATGTTGGAATTAACAAATTATATTATAGTGCCGTCTGTTTCAAATAAACCGGATTGGTTGTGGGTTACGATTATCCCATGTAATAATATTAAAAACATGAAATTTTATAACAGGGATAATGCTGAAGCGCTATTTTAAGCACAAACTGGCCGAAAGTTTGCAATTCAGGGAAATTGGTTAGTGGTGGGTACCAAAGAATGAACAAAATGGAATAGATATTTTAACCTTGAAACCGGGTTTCTTTCACTGGAGGATATGTAAATAATCATAACGCACACCTACAAATTCTGGCCAAAATATTTCATCCGGCAGATTTTATTGCACTCTTCAGATAACTGGGTTGTTATAATCAAAATAAAATTGCGAAGTAATGAAGTCACAACTTTTTGCCCCTGAAATAGTTGCTGTCATTGATTTCATGAATCTGGATTCGGATAAAGAAACTGTTGAAAAAGCACAGTGGTAGCTGTTAGAAAGAGCAGGGTACATTTTACAAAAGAAGAAGTTTTTGCGGCATGAAGAAAATCCCACGGGATCGGGGAGCAATGCGAGAATGTTGAGTCAGGACATTCAGTCAACGCCGGGAGGACGGGACACTGAACGGATGTTGGAGATAAGTGGCAAAAAAAGATTGAAGTCATACCTGTATGGAAATGGTTGCTCCCATAAATGCAGAGAATCGTTCTTCTTTTTATAAACTGAATATTCATTCGGGAGTTTTTTCCATTTCAAGCAGCTATATTTGAATAAAAATTTAACTACTTTTCTTGCGCTCAATAAATTGAACTGAAATGAATGAGATTATTTTCAGTGGCTTGAGTAATATCTTTCACTCCGGAACGAAACTATAATTGATAAGGTATCACGATAAATTAAAATTAAAAAAAATGAACATCCGGATAGCTCTTTTTATTTCTGTTTTTATGATGGCAACTGCCATCTTCGCCCAAAACGAGCAGCACCAAGGCGAAAAACCATCTCCTGAATTCGAAAATTCTGTAACAAATTGCTCAAGCAGCAAAGGTAGTCCGGATAATGGATACGACTATGAAAACTGGACCAGCAGCGGGATAAAAGGAACTGCTTGTATGACTACCGTTGGTAAAGCCGCCGCCTTTAAGTCCGACTGGAACATCACTGCTTATGGTTTTGTCCATCAATGTGGCATAAACTTCATTAAAACACCCATTGATAGTGTAAATACAAATGCTTCTGCATATTTTAATCATAACATCTCTTCCGTTCGCGGTGCAGCACATACCGGAATATATGGCTGGTTATTAAACCCATTGATTGAGTATTACATTGTGGAAAATTGGTTTGGGCACAGACACAAAACAGCCACTTACAAGGGACAAATCATTGTGGATGGCGGAACGTATGACGTTTATTGGGAAGAAAGATTCAACGCACCAAATTATACCGGCAAAAATGCAGATTTTGTTCAATGGTGGAGTGTCCGGACTTCCCCGCGTGACAGCGGTTCAATCCCGATTGCCAAACATTTTCAGGAATGGCGAAAATTAGGCATGAGCAATGGGGAACTGCAAAATGTTGTTTTTTATGTTGAACCAGATGTTTGGCACAATGGGGCTTATTCACAAGGAATTATAAATTATTCCACAGCAACCATTAATCTTTCCGGTGGAAGCCCTGAAACCAGCCCCACCCCTAGATAACCATACAACAAGTGGCTTACATGAATGAAATAACCATAATATGACATAGTGTTTTAACAACTAAAATAATTTGATTATGAAAAAAGTATCTGTTTTTTTAATTGCCCTGTTATACGCAATAACCAGTTTTTCTCAAACCATCGAAGAACTTGCAAAAGAACTACCACCCCATTTTTCCATTTTAACAACCTGGGGGCTACGACCCGAGTGGGATGAAAAAGGGGAGAACATCTATTTCCTCAATAAATTGGTGGGCGATGTTTTTAAAATCAACATTAAAACCCGCGAAATTACCTGTGTTACGTGTGGATTTTACCACGCTGGTATTTTCAGGGTGCTGTGTCTGAAAAACGGCGATTTGCTTCTGGGTATCGGAGGTAAGGATTTCGACCCGGCCGAACCTGAAAAACATCGCTACAACCTCGAAATGTATATTCTGAAAAAAGACGACCTGAAAAATCCGATATCCCTCGGTGAATATATGGATGAAGGGCCTGCGATTTCGCGAAATAACATGAAAATTGCATGGACACTTTACGGCCAGCGCGAAATTGTAATGGCTGATATTGAATACACCGGCGGAATTCCAAAACTAATCAACAAAAAAACCATTGTAAATTACAATGATTCTTCTGCCTATGTTCGTTTGGAAAGCCAGGACTTCAGACCACCGCTGGATGAGGAGCTGCTTTACACCCATTACTGGGGTGATGCCAAAGATGCATTTCATCATTCGCAAACCTACGGCTATAATACTAAAACCGGAAAAACAACCGATTACACCTTTTTACCCGACAGCTACAACGAAGCCGAAGGCATTTTTCCCGATGGAAAATATATTTTAATAGAAAGCGACAGACACCAGCCAATGCAATTCAGAAACCAATACAGACTCGATGTTTATAAACTGAAACTGGATGGAAGCGGTGAAGCGGAACGGCTTGCTGATTTTTCGACCCGGTATCCCGGCAAGTTCAAGTCTGATAATCCGGTGGTTGATCGAACCGGAAGATTTATTGCCCTGCAGTTCGGTTTTATGAAAGGCGCCGGCGACGGACAGGGGATTTTTCTGTTCGATGCAGAAAAATATGAGCAAAAGAGAAATTCCAATCAATAAACAGTAAAAGAATAAAGAGAATTATAATTTGGGTAATACTGTTTACTAATCTGTTAGTTCCATCCTTTGCGCAAGACACACAAGCTGTATTTGACGAACTTCCACCTTACATGTCAGTATTGCTTCCATGGGGTTGCCGTCAGGAATTTAGTAATGATGGGAAAGAAATTTACTTTCTCGAAAAAACTCTTGGCGGCG
This sequence comes from Bacteroidales bacterium, assembly GCA_046261715.1. GTDB lineage: Bacteria > Bacteroidota > Bacteroidia > Bacteroidales > UBA7960 > SKVR01. Next base: position 2,445 of record JBHEOF010000129.1, on the reverse strand, counting down.
ATGCCTATTTATACCCAATTACCCGGCAGCTATAATGAATGTGAAGGCGTTTTTCCGGATGGAAAATATACGATGATAGAAAGCGATCGTGAGAATGAAAAACGCAACAGGAGAATTGATCTTTTCAGGTTAGCGTTGGATGATTCCGGAAAGGCAGAACGTTTAACCAGGATTAATCCAAAGTATTCGTGGGCATGGTTTGACAATCCGGTAGTTAGCTCCGACTGCAAATACATTGCTATTCAAATGGGAATCAGAAGTCTTCCGGGAGGTGGAAGAGGTATTATCTTGTTTGATGTTCTTATTATACTGCATATTCTCAAAGATAGTGGTACTTAATAACGTTAAAAATGTTTAAATACTTCGGGGTAAATAAAACATTCTATATGTTTGATAAAATAATGATTTTTGTGAAATTCCTAACCGGATGATTAACATTAACCGGGTAAGGATAAAGGCACTCAATTCTACTAACAAAAAATAAAACATGATGAAACGAGCCATCACAAAATACTTTTTAAGACACAAGAGCATGATTATGGCGAGTTCCATGTGTTACCATTAAAAAACAATAAATTATAAACACATGAAAAGACGAACATTTATTAGATCCGCAGCCGCAACCGGTACCGGACTGTTAATTCTTCCGGGGGGTATCCTTTCAGGACAAAACCCCAGTGATAAACTAAATATCGCCCTGATCGGGGCACATGGCCGGGGCAGCCAGCACTACCGGGTATTAGATACACAGAACATAGTAGCTATATGTGATGTTCACGCAGACAATATGGCATTAGCTGCAAAACAGTATCCCAATGCAAAACAGTACACCGACTGGCGGAAGTGCCTTGAGCAAAAGGATTTAGATGCTGTATTCATTTGTACGCCCGATCATCACCATGCTTTTATCTCTATCTGGGCCATGAACCGGGGACTGCATGTTTTTTGTGAAAAACCGCTTGGAGAATCTGTTCATGAGGCACGTGAAGTACGCAAAGTTTACCTGGCAAATAAGAATAAGCTTGCTACACAGCATGGTACACAACGTCACGCCCATGAGAATTTTGACCGTGTCTCGGAATTAGTCCGGGGTGGTGCTATTGGTGATTTGCAGCAGGCTATTGCATGGGGTAACCGCACCCATAAAGTTACAGGTTATCTTCCTGCGGCAGGCCCCGCACCAAAAACAATCGACTGGGAACAATGGATCGGTCCGGTTCAGATGCATCCCTTTAATCCGGGTTATTTCGGAGCAAAACCCGGAGCCGGCTGTCTGCTGTGGAACATGTTCCATGATTTCGGAAGCTGGCAGATCGGAGATATGGGCAGTCATACGATGGATCTTGCCTGGAATGCAATAGATGCCGGGCAGCCAACAAGTGCTGTGGCAGAAGGAGACCCATACCATCCTGAGGTCGTTGCATCAGATCTTCATGCCAAATTTAACTTTTCTGCAAACAATTGGAGGGGACCTATTACAGTTGAATGGTATCAGGGTACTTTAAAACCAGAATCACCACATCCAGCCGTTGACATCAGCAAAATCGGACACGGAGCAATGTTTAAAGGGACTAAAGGAACTCTTGTTGCTGACTTCACTACCCGTTTGCTAATTCCCGCACGTGCCGGAGCAGATATGACCTATTACAAGGCTCCGGACAGCAATCAGGTTGCACCCGCTCCCGGGGATTTCGTGGAGCAATGGTTCAAGGCCTGCAAAGGTGACCTTAAGACCGATTGTGATTTTGATTACGCAGGTCGAATGATAGAAACACTTATGCTTGGGCTGATTGCTCACAGAGCTGGAAAAGAATTGACCTACGATCCTGTTGCAGGACAGATTACAAATGATTCAGCAGCTAACAGCTACCTTCAAAAGGAATACCGCAAAGGATGGGTGCTTAACGGTTAAACTTATGATACGTATTATAAACTGACTAAGCATTTCCTGAATACTGTTAAATATAAATATATCGTATTGAATTTTCGTGTTTTTTACTTTATTCTGCTTTCCTGGTTTATCCTTCGGTTCGGTCTGCCTGATCGTGGATAAAACTGAATGATACAAACAACTCGGGTTATTATTGTGCGGGTTGGAAAATCCTGACACAGGAGTATTATTCGGAAGTCACCTAAAGTTCAGATTCAAAAGCTACAGTCATATTTTTCCGCCTTTCATCTCATTTTAATTGGCGTAAAACTTCACTTTAACATTTTTCAGTCAGTTTATCTGTGCTGCCATTAAAGCATTGCACTCTGTCTAAATTACTGTCCTGGGTCTGGTTCAGTGACAAACTTAGCACAGTCATAAATATCGGAATACTATAAAAATACAATTGATTTGTTCAAAACAAAAAAGGATCAATTGGCTAATTTTCAACTCTGAAAAAATAGTGAAAATCAACCTTTTATTCATATCTTCAAATCAGTTTTAAAAATATTTGG
>JBHEOF010000128.1:0-5543 GCA_046261715.1 Bacteroidales bacterium | reverse complement strand
CTTTTTATCAGCTGAGCAGGCCTGTTCGAAAGTTAAAGGCAAATTAATTTGCTTTGCTGCAATCAAGCCATTCACGACATTTTCCAAATCAACATTTGCTTTGTAGGATTCAGCAAGTTTCGAAAACTTTAAGTTTATGCCAATATTGGAAAGAGTGATATTAAAGTATATTAGGTTATGTATGGGATAATTTCTGTGTTTATATTTTACCAGCTCCCAAATAGAAATAACTAATCCAGAAACCTTTGCAGACATATATACTCCTATTGGAAAATAATTAAGTATAACTAAAATTAAAAACAATGAAATTAAAATGTATATCAAAATCATTTCAAACAACTGGTTATTGGTCTTTTAATATATTTTTAGTGATTTTTCAGTACCCTTATTTTTGGTCCTCCTATCAAATCAAAAACAGAAATATATCAACCCGATAATCCAGGCAATATTTAATTGTTTAACCAAATACGACGAAGGTTCATTTAAATCAATGTCAATTAGCAATAGACGTTTTAACCATTTGACAAAGGACCCCACACCACAAAGCGGTGAGGTGAGTATACCGAACTGTAGCAGCGAAGCTAATTGTGCAATACCATATTGGCATTCGTTCTTTCTTCCTCTATACTTTTATATACAACAACAGAACCAACTAAGTAATCATGAATTGCCTTTCTTTTTTTATTTCCCGAAACAGTCAACAGGGAAACCGATCCTAAAAATACTTTCACGAAGAATCGGATTATTGCCATAGGAAACAGAATGTTTTTCATTTGATTATTCTCTCTTTTAACTCTTAATCCAATCATGAAATGCCCAATAGTTCCCCCAAATAGACTTGTAAAAATGGGGTCATAAAGAACGAATATAAAAATAAACGCAATTATTCTCGCGCTATCCGGCACATATTTAAATATCGAAAAAGTATATGCTGCAACAAACATAAATATTATTATTACCATTGAATCTGCTAATATTGCTTTTACACGGTCTGAAACTCCAGGATATTTTTCGGCTGTCATGGTTTTGGTTATTTAAATTGATATGTGCTTTCCAAGTTTGTCTCTTCCTTATTTCTTCTGCATATATTATAATATTGCTATTGTCAAAATAAATTAGCTATCCTGATGTGTCCTGAATGCATGCTAACTCATTTATTCCACAAATATATACCACATTTTTAATTCCCATCATATTATTTGGGTTTTATTTAAAGGTAAGTGTGCTCTGTATCGCCGAATTTGAATAGATTGGCTATACCATTTTACTAAGGTCGAACGCTACCCAACCCGATTCTTTTCAGGTTGTACTGCAGAATGTGCTGCTGAAAATTCTAAAACTTTCTGATATCCGAACTGCCCGAAGTGCTCACCTTTATCACAGGCGACCCGCTTATATGAAGATCGGAAGAACCGGATAGATTGCCGCTGACTTCTTCCCTGATTATGGCATACATGTCAGATGAGCCGCTGAGCCTGACCTCAGCTTCGTCGCAGGTAAACGCTTTCCCCCTGAAGTCGCTTGAACCACTGGCTGTGACCTTCGCAAACCTGGAATATCCGCTGATGTAAATGTCAGAAGACCCTGAGCAGCTAACGGTTAGTTTATCTAGATTCACTTTTAGGTGCACATCACTCGAACCGCTGACCCTGACCGACAAATCAGACTGAGCGATTTCAGAGTCAATGGTTATGGTTGAGGCACCTGATCCTGTTATTTCGTATATGGCAGGCATAACAACCCTGACAAGCATCTTATTGGTTGGGTGCAGGTTTACCATTTCCCGGTTTCTGATGCGCAAGGCCCCGTTTTCGATTAATAACTCCATATATTCGTGCAGGTTATCGTCTGTGATCAGTTCCACATGCCAGTGATCACCCAGGGTAACCTGAACATCCGACGCCCCTCCGGCCTTTATGGCGGAGAACCCTGACAGATTATGAACCTCTGCCACGATATTTCCACTGCCACGAATGGTGTCCATAAGTGGGCAAGCCCACATTGTCAATAATAATGCAATCGACATAAACAGCATGATTGCGGTTTTTCTCAAATATCTGCCTGTGTTTTTCATTTTCTTTGGTTTTGAATAAGAGGGTGGCTATGCTATTTTAAGGCCCGTGCTTTTTAGTCTTTCAGTAGTGTCTTTATTTCTTTTCGAGTTTAGGTAAATCACGAATTACTTAATTTCCTCAATTGCTTGGCTAATATCTTCCAGCCATGCTTTTATCTCATCTTCCATATAAAAGGACTTTTGTTCGATCAATTTGTTCTTTTAAATATTTGTTTTTTATAGCCTTTTGTTCTAAGAGGTCAATTTGCCTGTTCAATAGTTTTTCCAGCTCAAATTTCAGGTTGAAGTAATAATCTGAATATTCCAGGGGGTCATTTTCGTCAATATCAACTACAAGGTCAACGTCACTATCAGGCCGGAATTTGTCTGTAGTAACAGAACCAAATGCAAATAATGACCTTACCTTGTTACTAGTGCAGGCTTGTTTTATCTGGTCAATATGTTGGTCTATCTCTCTCATTGTTTATAGTGATTTCCCAAAGTTATATAGTTTCCCAAAGATAAGAAATATGCCGTTGTTTTTCAATAGCATGGGCTACAACTCATTTATACCCACAAATATATACCACATTTTCAATTCCCATAATATTATTTGGGTTTGTTGAAAGATAGATGTGCTCTGTGCGGTTTTTATTTGGATGCAAAAAGCAGATATTTTTTTATGGAAGGGGCATTGGGGGGTGGGAATTGTTTTGGGTGGTGGGGTAGTGGAGTGGAAATGAAACAGACTGAAGGAAGCTCAGCGAAGCTGATTTTCGCTTAGCCTTTGGGGATAAAAATCGGCCCGATTTACACCGTCTTCGAGTACTGCCCCTTACCCCGGCTGAGTAAAGGATCAAACTCCATGGCGATATTGCGTACTACCAGGAATCCGTTTTCCTGCAGTTTTATGGTATTGCCTTCAATTTTCAGCAAATTGTCCTTGATGTAGCTATCCAGTTTTTCCTGCTGATAACCCACAATGGTTTTCAGTTCTTTTGTATTGATTTTAAAGATCTTAGCCATTTCATCAAAATCCAGAAAACCGTTGCACATGATCTCGTTGATAACTGTTCTTCTGACGATATCATGCTCAGAAACTTCGTAACCCTTATCGGTAGCAAAGCCGGTTTTGTCTACCAGGTCGATGTATCGCCGGGTATCTTTCACATTCTGGTAATAACCACCCTGCAGCTGGCTTATGGATGTGGCGCCGAACCCGTAAACCTGGCCTGTGGTTTCCTGGGTGCAATAGCCCTGGAAATTGCGGTGCAGTTTTTTGTTTTTCAGGGCCACTGAGAGTTCGTCGCCGGGCCTGGCATAATGATCCATGCCAATGGCTTCGTAGCCATTCTTGGTAAGCAGATTATAAGCCGTTTCAAACATGGCCAGTTTTTCTTCTGCTGAAGGCAATCCGAGCTCTTCCAGTTTCATCTGGGCGGATTTCACCCAGGGAACGTGCGCATATGAGAAAGTAACCAACCGGTCGGGAGATATATCAATGGCTTTTTCAATGGTTTTTTGGAAGGAACCGGCAGTTTGTTCGGGTAAGCCGTAGATCAGGTCGATATTCACTCCGTCCATTTTGTTGGCTTTCATGCGGGCGATGAGTTCTTCTACGGGATATTTTGAAGGCTTGCGATTTACCAGCTTCAGTACTTCTTCATTGAAATCCTGTATTCCCAGGCTCAGGCGGTTAAATCCCATTGCTGCCAGTTGATCAATATGTTCCGGTTCAAGATAGGCCGGATTACATTCCATGGCAATTTCAGCTTTGGCGGTGGGTTGAAACCTGTCCAGTAAAACTTTCATCACCCTTTCCACATGCGCCAGGTCGATGGAGTTGGGCGTACCGCCTCCCCAGTGTATCTGGGTTAACGGACGTGATTTGTCAAGCAATTCGGAAACCGACTCTATTTCCTTGATGAGCGCTTCAATGTATTCTTCGATAAGAACATCGCTGGGATAACAACTGGTATTACACCCGCAAAAAAGACAAAGCTGTTTGCAGAACGGTATATGGATGTAAAAAGAAATATTTTCAGGATGCTGTGTGTTGGATTTCACCAGCATATCTTTATAATGGTCTGCTTTTACACCCTCGTGAAAAAAGGTAGCAGGCGGATAGCTGGTGTAGCGCGGACCGGGTTTGTTATATTTTTGAAGAAGCGTTATATTCATGGTAAATGTTTAAATCTGAACCGAGCCGCAGGCGAACTCAGCGAAGCTAAATCCGAAATTAACCATTAATCACTACTCATTAATCACTAACCAATACTCACTCCCAATGCACCTGCTTTACAAAATCCACCACAAACTTCACATTCTCAACGGGAATGCCGGGCATCAGTCCGTGTCCAAGGTTGAAGATCCATTTGGATTCCTGTTTGTGGAATGGAATGTAATTGTACAACTCTTTCTTAATGGTTTCCTGGTCGGTGAATAGAATGCGCGGGTCGAGATTGCCCTGTAAGCCTACATTTTTATCTACGATTTCACGGGCAGTGTACAAAGATGTTTGCCAGTCCACACTCAGAAAGTCGCAGATATCATGGTTAATGTCTTTGATTCCTGTGCCGATACCTTTTGGAAAAAAGATAAACGGTGTGCCTGTGGCACGCACCGCATCAGCAATTTTTTTAACTGAAGGCATAAATATTTCCTGGTAATAGGTAAAAGGTACACTTCCGGCATGTGTGTCGAAAAGCTGAAAAGCTGATATACCGTGTTTTACCTGTTGTAAAGCATATTCAATGGTAAGTTCGGTGACGGCTTCAGCCATTTTGCGTGTAAGAAGTTTTTCTTTGAAAAAGAACTTTTCGGCATCAGTAAAATTTGAACGTGTTCCCAGTCCTTGTAACATGAAAAGCATGACCGTAAGCGGTGCACCTGAGAAACCAACCAATGGAGTGTTATTTCCGGGCGTTTCAAGTATTTTATCAATGGCGTTGTAAATGTATTGAAGCTTATCGGGATCGGGATTTAGCTTTTGCAACGGATCATTCACATCTTTCAGTGGTTTTTCAAAAACAGGCCCCTGGTCGGTAAAATCGAGTCCCATGCCCATGGCGTAGGGAATGACCAGTATATCTGAAAATAAAATTGCGGCATCCACACCCAGATCATCAATGGGCAGGAGTGTAACTTTTGCCGCCAGTTCAGGATCTTTCATCAGTTGCCAGAAAGTATGTTTTTCCTTAAGCGCCAGATAAGATGGGAGTACCCTGCCTGCCTGCCGCATGAACCATACAGGGGGACGATCAGTAGTTTTTCCCTGAAGTGTATCTGTAAATATATTTGTCATTTTTTTGCTTAAAAATCATTATTGTCTGGTAAATTTATGACACATATTCACCTTTTGTGTTGCGCTGCTCTGCAGCTTTTTAACCAAGCAACATCCCCCTAACCCCCTTCAAAGGGGGAATAGACATGGAACATGGAACATGGAACTTTAAAGCAAGTCGACGCTCCTCTTCACAAAACTATTCAG
>JBHEOF010000127.1:5359-5659 GCA_046261715.1 Bacteroidales bacterium | reverse complement strand
ATCTACTGAGGAGCCGGTTAATCATTCGCGCCCTGCCATTGACCTGGCTTTTTCATCTGCTGCTGTATGTTTTCGTGAAAAAATCGCAGGTATAATACTATCGGGTGCCAATAAGGATGGCGCTGAGGGCTTAAAGACCATAAAGGACTATGGAGGTATGACCATTGTCCAGGATCCGGCGGAAGCCCAAATACCTGCCATGCCATATGCTGCACTGCAAAAATTGAAAAATGTAGACCATATTATGAATACCAATGAAATAATCGATTTCATTAAATCAATCAATTGATAGTATTTATT
>JBHEOF010000127.1:0-5175 GCA_046261715.1 Bacteroidales bacterium | reverse complement strand
AAAGAACATTAAAGAGTTACACCCAATCACAAAAAGTTAAATCTGAAAATACAAATAATTTAAGTAAACCGGCACTGGAAAAAAATGAGAAGTTTTTTCATTTTCTGAGTAATGAGATCGGTAACAAATCTTTGCAGGAAGATCTTATAGCTGAAAAGATTTTAAGTGGTATTGCAAAGGTTTTTGAAATAAGCCACGGAGAAATATTCCTACCCAAAGGAAAAGCTGCTAAAAAACCTGCCTATAAATTAGCCGCAACATATGCCATTCATATTCCTGAAAAAGAAACCGTTGAGTTTAAATCAGGTGAAGGCCTTGTGGGACAAGTGGCAAAAAATGGCAAACCCCTTTACCTCGATAAATTGCCTGATGGATTTCTGAACGCAAAATCAGGCCTGGGAAATTCCAATCCAAACTACTTGCTATTTATTCCCTGGAAAGATCGGAACGATGCAACTTTTGCTGTTGCAGAGCTGGCTTCCTTCAAAAAATTTGACAATCAGGACATTAAAATTCTTGAGGGATTCTCCGGGCAAATATATGCACTGTTAAATCCATAGTTTACATCGTGCAAAATTGCGTAAAACACAGGGTTTTTCATGTATTTTATAGCGTATTTTTGTCCCAAATCACTTGAAAATTAAAAGCTGGACTTTTGTTAAATTTTACCCGGAAATGTTCAATCAGTTTGTAATACCCGATTTACTGAGCAAAAGGCAATTTGTCGCTTTGTCTGCTTCAGCGGGATTACTTATTCTTTTAGCGGCCTGGATTGTTGAATCAGGCAGGATGGGAAATCACTTTAATCCTGCTGATATCAGGGCTATACATTTGCATAATCCGATTATCGTATTTTTATTTCTCTTACCCTTCTTGCTTGGTTTTGCAGCATACCATATTTACCTTTTCATGGAAAATCAGCAAAAAAAAATCAAAGATTTACAAAAAGCGGTAAACAATTATATAAGCGACACAGAGAAGATCGCAGGGTTTACAGAGCAGATAGGTAATGGATTTTATGATATTGATCTTGAAATAAATGATCCGTCAAATACACTGTGTAGTTCACTTACCAACCTGAGAGACAAGTTAAGGCAAAACCAGGACAAGGAATCATTAAGAAACTGGGAATTGCAGGGCAAAGAAAAAATAAGCCAGGTACTCCGGCTGCACCGCGATTTAAATGATCTTTCTGAAGATGTTCTTAAATCTTTGGTTGACTATGTGGGAATATTACAGGGAGTTGTATACATATTTAATGAAGAATCAGCCAAACTTAAGATCACTGCATCATATGCTTACGGGAGAAAAAAGTTTCTTCAGGATGAGATATATATTGGTGAAGGTCTTGCAGGGCAAGCCGCCATTGAAAAAGACATAATTTACAGGACTGAAATACCTGAAGATTATATAAGCATTAGCTCTGGTATACTTGGTGATAAAAAACCCGATAGCCTTTTAATTGTACCTCTCTTCATGGAGGATAAACTACAGGGGGTACTTGAATTTGCAAACATTGGCACTTTTACATACTATGAAATAGAATTTCTTAAAACTGTTGCTGATATTGTAGCCCGCACAGTATTTAATTTAAAGATCACTGATAAAACTGAGAATCTATTGCATGAATCTCGTGCAATGACACAGGAATTGCAACAGAATGAAGAGCAACTCAGGCAGAATACTGAAGAAATGAGAGTAACCCAGGAGGAGCTCGAAAAAACCAACGCTCATCTTGAAGAAAAGATACAGGAAGTAAATCAAAGTCAGAAAAGACTTTACACTTTGCTTGAAAGCGCATCGGAGCTCATCAGCATTTACGATGAAAATAAAAGGCTTAAGTACGTTAGCCCTTCAGTAAGAAATATTATTGGATTTACTGAAGATGAAATACTTACCGGAAAAGACAATGAGCAAATTTCTTCCCATACCAGAGAATTAATTGATAATATGTTTGATGAGTTGATAAGATTTCCCGGTAAAACTCAAAAAATACAATATGCTTTTATTCGCCGGGATGGATCAGAGATTTATCTTGAAACTACCGGACGAAATCTGTTAACCAATAATGCCATCAACGGAATAATACTTAACACCAGCGACATTACCGAACGTAAAAGGGCAGAGAAAGAACAACGTATGAGAGGACAAATGCAAACCCTTTCAGACAATTCGCCCGATATAATTTTAAGGATAGATACCAACAGAGATGTATTTTATGCAAATCCTGCATTGCATTACTATACCGGTATAGATACATCTGATGTTCTGCATAAGCATATACAACTAATTGGCTTACCCGGTGAGCTTACCAGAAACATTGAAAAAATAGCTGAGAAGGTTATGAAATCAAAGAAAAAGGTAAGCAAAGAGATTTCCTTTGAGTCATCAACTGAAAGGCGCGTAATGAGTTTAAATGCCATTCCGGAATTTAATGATGAAACGGGACTTGAAACCATCTTATTTATCTTACATGACATAACCGGTTTAAGCATAATACAGGAAGAAATAAAGCAAAAAAATACCAAGATAACTGATAGTATTAACTATGCTTTCAGACTCCAGAATGCTATTATGCCGAGCCAGCGCATTATGAAAACATGTTTTCCCGATTCCTTCATGCTTTACCTACCCCGCGATATTGTAAGTGGTGATTTCCCATGGATTTACAGAAAGGGCGATATAACCTACATTGCTGCGGTTGACTGTACCGGACACGGTGTGCCTGGAGCCATGCTTTCGCTAATTGGATATTTTATTTTAAATCAAATAGTAAGTCAACCCGGTGAGCTAAGCCCGAAGAAGATTCTTACCCTCTTACATCAGGGTGTAAAAGATACTCTTCGCCAGAATATGGAAGGGGCCAATGCCAAAGATGGTATGGATGTGGCCCTCTGTAAAATCGACAATAAAACCATGGAAGTTGAATTTGCCGGTGCACATAGACCACTTTATCATGTGCACAACGGTATATTGAATGAATACAAGGGAACGCGGGCAGCTATTGGTGGAGTAAGCATGCCGGGTAAACCCGAGCCTCAGTTTAAAAATTATAATCTATCGCTTAAGCAAGGCGATTGTATTTATATTTTCTCTGACGGTTTACCTGACCAATTTGGCGGGCCTGATAGTAATAAATATTTTCCAAAAAGAATAAAAAATAAAATCACAGAAAATCATGGTGCCAGTATGCCTGAGATGTATGAAATTTTTAATAAAGATTTCAGAAAATGGTTGGGAAAAGGAAACCAGATCGATGATATTTTACTTATAGGCATCAGATTCTGATCAACTTTTAAGAAAGAATAATAACTAAAAACCTGTATTGTATAGTAATGAAAAAAATTGATTTTAAAGAACTTGTCTACCAGTTTCATCAAGATATGCTGGCCAATAAATTTACTCTGGTTTATGAAGGTGAAATTACACACCAGATAACCAAGGCATTTACAACATTGGCTGAAAATAAGATGGACAGCTACAGTGAAGATGCTTCTGTAAAAAAGAAAGTATTTCATGTTATGGTTGAATGTCTTCAAAACCTTAGTAAACATGCCGAAGATTTAAAAATTCTAAGAAATAACGGATACTCAGGAAGTGGGATCTTTATTATCGGGAAGGTGGGTGAAGATGATGAAGATTACCACGTACTTACAGGCAATGTGGTTAAAAAAACCAGGGTACCTGAACTGGAAGCATTTCTTGATAAGATTAACAGCCTGGATAAAGATGGGTTAAAAGAACTGTATAAAAAACAAATGCGCGAAGGCACACTATCCGACAAAGGAGGCGCAGGACTTGGTCTTATTGATATTGCACGAAAAACAGGTGAAAAACTTGAATACAATTTTATCGATATAGACAATGTAAATGCCTTTTATACTTTAAGAACAAAAATCTCAAAAAAATAAATCAGAAAGCATTGTAAAATGGAAGTTGTAAAAATTGCAGGAACAGAAGATACTCCTGATGTAAAAATTGACCCCAAAAAGGGATTATTTGAGTTTTCAGGCAGATCGCTACCTGAAGATGTACTAAGCTTTTATGCCCCCGTACTGCAGCTGATTGAAGAATATATTCAAAAGCCTGCAGAAAATTCGGAGGTTTCATTCAGGCTTGATTATTTTAACACTGCATCATCAAAAGTTATTCTCGACATTCTGATCTATTTCGAACACATCAACAAGGAAGGACATGATGTTATAGTTAAATGGTTTTATCACCAGGATGATGAAGATATGGCAGAAGCCGGCGAAGAATATTCAGATATTGTTGATTTACCTTTTGAAATGCATGGTTATCGTTAGTAAAAGAGCATGATACATTGTAAATCTGAATTATCAAAAAATTAATAAAAAATGAGTGAAGAGATTCTCAGGGCCCTCATGCAACTCTTTGCTATAATAGCAAAGCAGGATGTTGGTTTGTCGAAAGGCGAAAGGGCATTTGTTGAGAATTTTCTCAGGCAGCAGCTGAATGAAACTGCAGTTAAGGAGTATCTTACTCTTTTCGACAGCTATATCGATCCTGAAGCATCTAACAATGAACCCAATGAAAATAACGGGCATAAACTTACTTCAGTTAAAGACTCGGTCAAAATATTGGGTATAGCCAGAAAAATAAATAAAACGCTCACCCAGAAACAAAAGGCTGTAGTGCTGGTAAAGCTGCTGGAGATGGTGAACTCAGAAAACAAGCTTACTTCCCAGCGGATGGCAATTATTGATACCACTGCCGATGTTTTTAATATTACAAAGCAAGAATATAATGCCATACAGGCTTTTGTGTTAAACACATTGTTGCCAGAACTTGATCTGCCTGAAATTTTAATAACGAATGCAAAAGATCCGGAGAATTCTGAATCGCAATTCATTGCAGCAAATCAACTGGAAGGGAGTCTCATTTTTTTGAGAATTCAAACGGTTGATATGTTTTTCATGAAATATAACGGCAGCAGTGAACTTTTCCTGAATGGCCTACCCCTAAAATCAAACAGGATTTACATATTTGCCAGTGGTTCGGTAATCCGCCCGCCAAAGGGAAAGCCACTCTTTTATACAGATATAGCAGCAAAGTTCATTTCAGAAAATAGTTTAATAAATATCCGGTTTAAGGCTGAAAATATTTACTTCACCTTTGCCAATGGCAATGCAGGATTACAGGATATAAATATTC
>JBHEOF010000126.1:0-5762 GCA_046261715.1 Bacteroidales bacterium | reverse complement strand
GTATTTAAGCCGGACTTAAGAACAAAACTTTGTGGAAAGATAAATAAATTATTAATGAAGGACTACATATTTGTCATCATGTTTATTTACGTTTCCAAAAAACAATCGCAAACCCAAGGAACCTTCAGGAATTTCATAAACCAGTACTTTTTCAAGTGTTGAATTTCCCGGAAAATGATCGGTAAACATATATAAATCCAGTTTTTGTCCATTGAAAACAACTTCAATGTCTTCATACAATAGATTTAAAACCCTGGGTTGAAAAACAACTCCATCGGGGTTTTTTATTATAAAGTTGGAAGGAATTGATAGGTCCATATCCATATCCAGATTATTTACATATGCAAGAGTTCGCTGCTCAAATCTTTAAACAAGGTCATGATGATTATTATTTGTGTAAACTATGATGAATTATGCATTATTTCAGAAGTACAAATATATCATAAAATCAGTTAATTCTTTTTCTTTTGAACTAAATGAGCAGATAAGGCAAGCTATTCCGGCGCAGTCCGGGCACGACCTGGAGTCGCACCCGGACGAATGTTACCCGGACATAAGAATGCAAATGTTTTAGTTAGCTTTTAAGGTAATTAGCACATAAAAACAATTTACAGACTTTGTTTATCGTTATATGATGTATTTTTACAGTTTTATATACACTGTTACGAAACCCGTCTTTATGCCCAGTTTAAAACTCCCCGGTTTTCTCATCATCGCTTTATTTCTCTTTTTTCCCGGTGCATCGGAGCTGTTTGGCCAGCCGAAGCGTTATACCATCAGCGGCTTTATTTACGAAAAAGGCAGCCGCGAAACGCTTGTGGGTGCCAATGTTTATGAACCTAACCTTCGCATAGGTTCAACTTCCAATACCTACGGTTTTTACTCCGTCACCCTGCCGCGCGACAGCGTTGAAATCGTGTTCTCCTATGTGGGATATACTACAGTGATCAAAGAACTGGTGCTGACCGGTAATTTAAGACTTGATATTGAGCTTGACCGCAGCATCGAACTGGAAGAAGTGGTAATTACTGACGAACGCATAAACCGCATCTCACAAACCACCCAAATGTCGAGGCTTGAGATTCCCATACAGCAGGCACGCAACATACCTATGCTGCTGGGTGAAAAGGACCTTTTCAAAGTATTGCAGCTGATGCCCGGCGTGCAGTCGGGTACTGAAGGAACCAGCGGCTTTTATGTAAGAGGAGGCGGCCCCGATCAGAACCTCATCATCCTGGATGATGCCATCGTGTATAATGCCAACCACCTTTTCGGATTTTTCTCGGTATTCAACGGCGACGCCATAAAAAGCATGCAGCTCTATAAAGGAGGATTTCCGGCACGCTATGGCGGAAGACTATCTTCGGTGCTTGATATACAGATGAAAGACGGCAACAAACAGAAGTTTGCCGGGGAAGGAGGTATCGGGCTCATCAGCAGCCGGCTTACCCTGGAAGGCCCTATCGTAAAAGATAAGGCATCTTTCCTGATATCGGGTCGCCGAACCTACATTGATGCCCTTGTCCGTCCGTTTATGCCCAAAGACAGCTATGGCGGTTACTTCTTTTACGACCTGAACAGTAAGATCAATTATGACATTGATAAAAACAACCGCATATTTGTAAGCAGCTATATGGGCCGCGATAAGTTTTTTATTAATGATTCATACAGCGAACCCGGTTATGAAGATGAATTTGAGGCCGGACTTTTCTGGCAAAACCTTACCACCACGGTAAGATGGAACCACGTTTTCAGCGATCGCCTGTTTGCCAATGCTTCATTTATATTTTCCGATTATCTGCTTGAGATTTATTCGCGGGAAAAGTATGTGGATAACTTCCAGAACACAACCCGGGCGTTCGATCTCAGTTACAATTCGGGTATACGGGATATTGGTCTGAAATATGACCTCACATGGAATCCCCTTCCCAACCACCTTGTGAAGGCGGGTATTCAAACCATACGCCATAAATTCACACCCAGTGCAATAGTATTTCGCGATGATGATATCGGTAAGTTTGAAAGAAGCCAGGAAATCCATTATTCGCTCGAATCGGGTATTTATGTGGAGGATGAAATCAATATGGGTGATAAACTCAGTATCAATCCAGGGCTCCGGTTCAGCCATTTCAGCGCCGATGGCAGAACGTACATGTACCTGGAGCCCCGCTTCAACTCCAATTTATTGATACGGCCCGAGGTTAGCTGGAAAGCATCTTTCGCATCCATGAATCAGTATGTGCATTTGCTCAGCACCACCGGTATCGGTTTACCCACCGATCTGTGGGTACCATCAACGGGCCGGATTGCACCCCAGCGCACATGGCAGGTTGCTTCGGGATTTGCCTATGACTGGCTCGACCGCAACCTGGAGTTTTCCATCGAAGGCTATTACAAGAAATCAAGGGATATCATTGGATACAAAGAAGGAGCATCATTCCTGTTTATAGCCGATCCTGAAAATGCTGAAACATTTTCGTGGCAGGATAACATAACCAGTGGTGAAGCCTGGGCCTATGGTGTGGAGTTCCTGGTGCAACGCAAGGCAGGTCGTTTTTCGGGATGGGCAGGATATACCCTGTCATGGATAGAGCACCGCTTTAATGAACTGAATTTTGGTGAAAAATTCTGGGCGCGTTACGACAGGCGTCATGACATTTCCCTGGTGGGGATTTATGAAATTTCACCCCGCACTACTTTCAGCGCTACCTGGGTGTATGCCACCGGCAATGCCCTGGATCTGAGCACCGGGCGATTCCCTTTAACTATTCATACACCATATTCACAAGGAGAAAATGAATACTACTATCAACCCTGGTTTACCTATGCCAATGTGTACGACAAGAAAAACAGCTTCAGGGCGGCTTCTTACCAGCGGCTGGATGTGGGAATTCAGTTCCACAAGGATATTACCCGCTTCGGCTATCCTGTAAAAAGAACCATTGAACTGGGGGCTTACAACGCTTACAGCCGCCGCAATCCTTTTTACTATGACTGGGATACCCGTGTGCCCCAAAATCCTTACGATACAGAAATAGAAGATATGAGTCAAAGGTTGATACAGGTGAGTATTTTCCCCATTGTACCTTCAATAAGTGTAAATTTTAAATTCTGATCATGAAAGAAAAATCTATATATAAGATTGTATCTTCGCGTTTTCACTCCATGGCCATCCGGCATACCCTTGCTGTAATGATGGCATTGCCCCTGTTTACCGGCTGCGAAGACTTTTTTATCAGCGAAGCTACCAATGTGGATATCCCAGGCAGCGAGCCGCAGCTGGTGGTTTATTCCTTTATTTCACCACTTGATACAATGATCAGGGTAACGGTAAATCGTTCCATCCCCAATACCATGGACCCACGCAATGTGCCCCTTGTAAACGGAGAGGCCCATGTACACATAGCAAAAAAGGGTGAAGCCCCTACCCGGCTTTCTTATGATGAAGTTTTGATGGCTTTTGTTATTAATGCAGAAGATTTTGTTGTGGAAGCAGGCAATGAATATACGCTGAAGGTTGAAGCATTCAGCGGCGAAACAGTGGAGGCTGAATGTTTTGTGCCCGGCTTTGAAATTGATACGGTAATACTGCATGACCCGGTTCAAACTACCGATCAGTATGAACAATTCAAAACAGTATATCAGTGGGAGGTTCATCCCGTGCCATCATCGCAGGTGCGATACTTTCGGTCAGGAGCATTTAATAGTACATGGGGCAATTATGATAACCAGCAGCAAATCAGTCTTCTGGGAGTTATGTCATTAGAGCTTGACAAAGGACAAGAGTATTTTACCCACACCAATGGGTCTGCCCCGGGTTTTCCAGGCAATCAACTGGAGTTATCTTTACGAGGGAGGCGGTTCATCTGATTATGATAATTTTAACCGTGTCGATTCCGTTTTTGCCTATGCAATGCAAACCGATTATCATTACTATCAGTTTCATAGGAGCGCTGAAAGGTATTTCGATGCTGATGAAGGTTTCCCGTTAGCAGAGGCAGTATATATCTACAGCAACATCCGGGGCGGACTGGGCGTATTTGCAGGCTACAACAAAAGGGTTTATTTCTGGGCAGCTACCCCGCAAGGTGATGATTAAGCGGAATTGAAGGGAAATTAATGCAATGAAAAAAATATCAACCCTCCAATTGGCAGGATTGTTTCTGATATATGTTGAAATACGTTGGTATTCACCATTGCTGCGGATAATACGATCGTGATATCGCGATTGCCAGGCGAAATCCGCATGAATTAATCTGGCATTTTTCGTAACCCCAATTTTAAATCCCCGAATGATAGACGCCAGGTTTTTGGATTGGTTTATTTACCGTAGAGACGCAATGCATTGCGTCTGTACGATTGGTGGCGTCTGCACAATGGGTGGCGTCTGTGCAATGGGTGGCGTCTGCACAATGGGTGGCGTCTGCACGATGGGTTTCATTGTTGCCGGTGGTTGTAGAGACGCAATGCATTGCGTCTCTACGTTGCGCCAAATCCAAACATCCGTGCCCATCCAAACGTTGTTGTTTTTCCCGTTTCAAATTATATTCATTTTCCCCGATAATAATAATGGCGTGAAAATGGTTGGGCATGATTACGAATTCACCCATTTGCAAATTCATATCGGGGCGCATTTCGAATGTTTTTATCCATTCGGTTTGCACGATTTGGCCGATGGGTGACAATGAGACGCAATGCATTGCGTCTGTACGGATTTTTATTTCCCCAAACCAGGAAATACGATTTTGGGTGCAGATGGTTACAAAATATGCAGCATTCTGGCCATAATCCCAATTTTTTAACCGGGTAGTGGGAATACGATATTTATCTTGAAATTTTTCTGACATAGTTCAGTATTCAGTGCAGTCCAGGCACAACATTAAATCGTACCCGAATTTAAGAAAAAATGTAATCAGATGTGTCGTGGCTTTCTAATAGGTGCACTTCTATGCAGTCCGGGCACGACTTTGAGTCGCACCCGGACTTCAAAACCCTTTGCGCTCCTCGCGCATTCTTTGCGCCATTGCGTGAAGCCAAAAAAAACCTGGTCATCAACGATCAGATCACCATCATGGAAGTATTGAGCATGACCATTCTCATGGATCATGATGTGATAGACGGTGCTATGATGGCAAGTTTTATCAGCGATCTTACAAAAAATATTGAGAGTGGTTTAGGGCTATAACCTCATAACTAAACCACTGGCCGCAACCGACCCAGGTATTGATCATTAAAGTACTTTTTTAAAAAGGAAAGTACATTTTTGCTGATGATCTTTTCTGATAACTCTTCGGGATCATAATCATACATGAGCTTTTTCACGTCATTAGCATTCAGACCAATTTCTTTCAGATCAAGGGGCCGGTGAAAAAATTGTGTAAGATGTGTACCAAGAATACCCAGGCTCTCATACCGGGTGTAGGGCTTCAGGGGTTCTATTACACCATCCATATCTGTACCCAGGCAAACCCGGTCCCAGGCACTTTTCCTCCCCTTTCGACCAGTATTTTTTGTCAAGCATTTTAAAGAATTCGGTTCGTGCATTTACACTCATATGTTTTACATCGGTTAATACCCTTCGCCCATTGGATTTGCTGAGAAGAAGTTCCATTACATCACGGCCCAGCTTGCTGAAACCTTCATTTTTACCACTCCGCTGATCCAGTAGATCATCCATGCCAGGCATAATGGAAGTGCCGGATGCAAAACTTTTGGCATGTCCGGCAAGAAGATTCACAAAATGATGACAAAGAGTTATAAAA
>JBHEOF010000125.1:0-5932 GCA_046261715.1 Bacteroidales bacterium | reverse complement strand
AATAGCAGATATCGGTGTGACAGCCTATGGAGATATGGTCGCGGATGGATTGGATGGCAAAAGGGATTATGGCTTCCTGCAGTTCTTTGCTGTCGTAATAGTTGTAATTGACTTCGCGGTTTTTGCTGTTGATTTTGACAAACCCCAGCGGAATGATTGAATTGATGTAGAAATCGCCGTAAAATTTTTCCACTCCGCCGTAAGCGTCAATTACTTCGTATACAAATACGGATGAAGGTTCGTGGGTGCTGGTATTGGGGATGTGCAACCCGCATTTTTCCTGCAGCCGTTTGGTATCGGTAAAAGGTATCCCCGTAACACCGGCACCAAACCGGCCGGGATTGATACCCAGGATAAGCCGGCGCTTTTTATTGTCGCTGTAAAATTTTTTGTAAAACGCTGATGAAACTATCAGCGCATCAGGGTTTTCCCGGAAAGGATTCATGATCCTGATACCGTCGGGTAAAGGAATATCAAGGTGCAGGGATTTATTATAATGGATTACTTTTTGGGCAAAGATATTTTTCATGATTAAATTACATCAACAAGCTTTCTTTCCAGAATTATTGGATTATTAAGATATCTTTTTGGGAAAATTTCAGAAAGATTTTTTGATTTCCAGGTCTATTAAAGTGAGCATTTCTTTTACCGGATCAAACAGAGGGAGAACAATTTCTTTCTTCTTGCATCATAACCTTAGTCCCTCATGGGTTACATTTTGAAAAAAAGGTGTAATTTTTTGTTTTGTGTACCAGTTATTTTTTGAGTACACAAAAACGGAAAAAGATTCTTCTGTTTCGAGCTCCAGATCATATATTTTGTCTCTAAACTCCCTTTCCTTATCAATATTAACCGGATAGTCTGTCAATACCAGAACATCCCAGTCGGATCCGGGATGCTCTTCTCCACGAGCCCTTGATCCATAGAGAATTACTTCTGCGCCGGAATCAACAAGGTTAATTGATTGCCTGATCAGTAGACTTATTTTTTTTGTCTTTTCATTCATATAGCAAAGATAGTGATTAACTTTTTTAGCTGGAAAACCGGGTTGTTTTCTTTTTTGCAGTAAAAAGCGACACCACTATCAATGTAAGAAATGACAAAGGTATGGAAACGATACCCGGGTTATCAAGCGGGAAGATTGCCGTTGCCGGGTCGAGGCCGTAGCGGGCAAACATAGTGGGCGACAGCAGGATAAGCCCCACAGATAAAGTTATTCCTACCAGGATAGAAGCGGCCACACCTTTGGCGGTGGTTTTTTTCCAGAACAGGATCATAACGATGGCCGGTAAGTTACTGGAAGCTGCCACGGCAAATGCCAGGCCCACAAGGAAAGAAACATTAAGGCCATGCAGCATGATGCCTATAAGAATTCCAAAAATACCCACGGCAAAAGCAGCAATTTTCCCTGCCCTTACTTTCACCCTGTCGGTCATGTTGAGGTTCATATACCGGTCGAGCAGGTCATGGGCGATGGCACCTGAAGATGCTACAATCAAACCCGATACAGTACCCAGAATGGTAGCAAAGGCCACAGCTGAGATCATGGCAAAAATACCTATGCCGAATGATTTGGCCAGCAGCGGCCCCGACATATTGCTGCTCTCCACATCCAGCACACCGTTGACCATGGCGCCAAGCCCCATATACAGGGTAAGGATGTAAAAGAAACCAATGGCCGCAATGGCTACAATGGTCGACTTGCGTGCATCCCTCGGACTGGGGACAGTGTAATAGCGGATAAGAATATGGGGCAATGCTGCAGTACCCAGGAAAAGGGCCAGCATAAGCGAGATAAAGTTGAGTTTTTCTCCAGTCGAGGCACCTTCAAGTCTGTAAAGCAGGCCGGGACGCATAATTTCTTCTCCTGATGTTATTTCAGGATACCATGCGTCAACAGCATCACCATTGTATTCAAATGAAGTTTTGGTGTAACGTACCACTTCACTTTCCTGAAGCTTTCTGAGAAAACTAAATGGATTTTCCGGGCCTGTAAATTCTACTTCTTCCCCGTCGGAAATGACTTCTGTCAAATGTCCTACCTGATAAAATAATCTCTCTGAACGGGGTGCCCCATTGTAAAGTATTGTCCCCATCTCCTGCCTTGTTATGGTAAGCATTTCTTCCAGAACGGGACCGTCATCATTTTCAGCAAGGCGGTACCAGTTGCTGAACCCGTTGTATTCAAGCAATGCGAAAGTATGATTTCCGGAAGAAGTAGTTCCGGCAATGGTATATCCGGTATTTTCGCTTAGTTGCAGATTGCCCGAATCATCATAAAATACATCAATGCTGTTGTATTTGTGAAAGTCGGTGTATGGTTCGGTTTTGAGACCTTTATTGAGAATATAAATGGTAAGGGTTATGGAAAAGATGATCAATAACCCGCCCTTGATAAACTGAACGTAGGTGGTAGAAGTCATACCTGCCGTGGCCACGATAAAGATCACCACAGAACCTACAATTACAACCCCAACCCAGTGCGGGAGACCCAGGATGGGCACTACCAGATCACCGGCACCTACCATCTGCGGGATGAGATAAAACATAGATACCACCAGTGTGCTAATGGCCGCCATGAGTTTTATGTATCGTGAATTGAATTTGAAGTCGAGCGCATCGGTAAAGGTGTACTTTCCCATTCTTTTGAGTGGTTCAGCCACTACAAACAGGGCCACGATCCAGCCTGCCAGGTACCCGATGGAATATAAAAATCCATCATAACCCGAAAAGGCGATCATGCCGCAAATACCCAGGAAGGAAGCCGCAGAAAGGTAATCACCCGCGAAAGCGATACCATTAACACCCCAGTGTATGTTGCCCCCGGCAGCAAAATAACCAGATGCCGTTTTGGTTTTACGGGCAAAGTAGAAGGAAAGGCCCAGTACCAATGCAACAAAAGTAAAAAAGATGATTACGGCCAGTGTGGATACATCGTATATCATAACTTGTCCTCCTCTTTATTTAATTCATCTTCCATGCCCGAGCAGGCCAAATGATACAGAAAGCCCATTACAATGGCGAAGATAATGAGTCCGAAGCCATAAATGATTGCCAGGTTCAGGCCGAAGATCACCCGAACGCCCATCAGTGATGGTTTTGTTACACCGATAAAAACAAAACCGGCATAAATGAGTGCATAAACGAAGAAAAGTTTTAACCCGAGACGTGATTTTCTTTCCGCAGCTTTATCCTCTTGCTGCGGCGAAGCTGGTTCGTGTTGCATAAAATTCCCCCTTTTGTTTGTGAAAGAACGCATTTAGAACAAACGTTCATATTAAAGGATTAAATGTATTTATTTTTTGTTAACAAAACACAAAAAAAATAAGTTTTAAGTATACGTTTTTTTTCTGACCCATTCCCGGATATTCACTACAAGCAGGGATTTGTCCCGTTGGTAAGGGAAGGGTTTTGCAGCGTTATAGTTCCGGGTGTTTTTATTTTTTATTACCTTTTTTTCTTTGACCCATCCCCGGCCCTTCCCTACTAGTAAGGAAGGGTGTTTCGGGCTGCATGATTATGCTCTTTTTAATTTAGACCACGAGTTCAAAAAAGAGAATACTTATTTTTTAATCACAAACAATATTATTGTCCCGAGTAAAACACCCACAAGATTGGCAATGAGATCGGCCGGGTTGAAAGCCCTGTATTCTATAAAGAAATGTAAAAACTCCACTGCAGCGGCAAGAAAAAGACCGGTAACAAGAAGAACAAAACGTAGCTTCCGGTTTATAGGCCGGAAAAGCCAGAAAAATAGCGGGTAGAAAGGAAAAAATGCTATTACGTGCAATATATGATCAAGGCGGAAACTCATCACAGAGATATTGTTCATAGCTGCAATATCGGTTGAAGTAAAAGGGAAAAAGGCTGCAATAAGTATCAGCAACAGGTAAGTAAAAAATATGATACGTTTAAGAAATATTGACATCCGGATTTATTTATGGAATATTTTTTTTTGATGCGCTAAAACCCCATTCCGAAGCCCAGTTCCAGGATGTTGTTTTTGCCATGCAGGTAGGATGGTGAGAACAGATCAAGATAATACTGTGCATTTTCGTCATCAGCTTCATAACCCTGCACATCAGAAATTGTATAACGCGCAAAAACCCGCAGATTGGGCAACGGTAAAATTGTAGCATCGAAAGCCAGCTGGTTTCTGGTCCAGGTAATGTCATCCAGCACAGGCATCTGGTCGATGCGGGGATCGCGGCGCCCGCGGATGTATTGGTAGTAATTGCCTTTGCGGGCGAAGGTCCATGTGGCACCCAGGTGGATGTTTTTTCCGGGATTGACGCGCAGCTGCGCAAAAAACTCTTCGGCATTGTCCTGCAGGTAATGGCCCAGGTTGTAGCGGTTCGACTCAAAGCTGGTAGTGGGCTCATCGTGCAGGTAGGTGATGGGATTGGTAAAGGTGTATTCTGCGCCCACAAAAACATTTCGCACGGGCCAGTCCGTAAGCGAGAACCCGCCTTTGAAACCGGTAAAATTATGGCGCCCGGTATCCGTAACACGCCGTATGGAAAACTCATCCACAAAATACGTGGCATACAGGTGCAGATGCCTGATCTGCCGTGAACTCACATTTATATACATGGCATTGTTCTGGAATGAAGATCCCCAGTGTATGGTATGGACAAGGCTTTTGTAAAAGAAGAACGGGATCAGGTAGGCCGGCTGCACGGCCATGTCGCCATATACAATGGAATTTCCCAGTGATATATGTAAGCGCGGAACCGGTTTCACGGTAAACATGTTTGCTGCAATGTATTTCGGGCGGTTTACGGTGCGGGCGTTCCCTTCTTCGGGAAAATACGAACGCACACTGTCGATGGCTTCCGATACCAGCCAGCCATGATAATAATTAAATTCGAGCCACTTTACCGGATTCATATGTAGCTTGATCATGGGGAAAGAGGGAGTGCGCCCAGAAAAGATATTGCTGCCGTTCTGGTTGTCGCCCCATTGAATATGGTCTTTGATCAGTCCCACAGTACCCCAGCTCCACGACCAGGTGATTCCGCCGCGCATCTCGCTGAACTCGCCGCCACCGCCGCCGCCGGTTTGCCCCTTGTAGGTTCCGCCGGGCTCCTGCGTGAGCCATGTGGGTTGTGCCAGGCGCTGGTCCGACTGGTAATTGTCGCGCAAACTGGCATACACCGACCAGTTGCCCCCGATGTAAGAGATCGCTTCCGCACCCCCGTAAGTGGCCCAGAAATCCTGGTTGCCCCCGCTGAAATGGCGAAAGCCGTATACGGGTCGGATGAGTGCTGTGAACAGGCTGTCGCGGTAAGCCACTTCAGGCAGCAGCAGGTGCACCGAAAGGGTGGTATCGCGTTGCACGAGGTTCCATCTGCCTTTTTTCAGTTCTCCGCGCTCCATGGCAAACTCCTGCAAATACCGGTCGAGCTGTGCCCGCCGGGCGGGTGTGAGTTGCAGTCTTTTTTCGTGTGCCTGCTCCAGGTAATCTGCAATGTCTGTTCGCGGGTAAGGCTTTATGGCGGTTGTAAGGTCTATCACATGCATTCCTGCCAGTTCATCGAGGAATTGGTACAGGTTGCGGTCCGATACATGCTGGTAAGCACTCTGGCTGTGCACCAGGAGTGATATTGCAATGAATATTATGCTGAGAATTTGGTTCATCTGATTATAATTTGATTTAAGCGGTCAGATGGAGCTCGCCAACAATATTCTGACTGCATGTTTTACCATACTGGCCATGATAATCATCCGCGTGTGTGTCAAAATTTTTGTCATGGCTCGGTTCATTTGTTTTTGCCTTTGGGCAGAAAAAGGGTAAAATTATCAGATTTCGCGGATATATTCGCCTTGAAAGACAAAGTTATGGTTGTTTTTATTGTGTAAATACAGGGAAATACGGGTTTTGAAGGTTAAGATTAAGATTAAGGTTAAGAAGGAAATGACACCCTTAAGC
>JBHEOF010000124.1:0-5984 GCA_046261715.1 Bacteroidales bacterium | reverse complement strand
TGAGCAGTCATTTACAATGATGATCCTGTCAACAAAGGCAGGCATGGTATCCAGTACAAGACGGATCTGTTGTTCTTCATTATAGGCAGGTACTACTACTGCGATGGTTTTGTTGTGGAGCATAAATCTTTAAATGGGTTTTTCACCAATGAGCTTTTCAATCAGAAACAGGCAAAGTTAATATCTTTGTCATTATTGTGTGCTGATAATGAATAAATCTACTATTTTAGCAGCTGATTTTTTATGGGATATCGTATTCAACCAACCCTTTTTTAAAGAAAGTCTTATGCCATTAGGGAAAAAAAACATTTTCAGCGAAAAGGTCGTATTCGCAATTTTTGCTCTTCTACAACTTATTCCATATTTTGCCATTTCACTGATACCGTCAATGGATGGGCCACAGCATCTTCACAATTCGCAGGTGATCATTCAAATACTCCGTAACAATCCTGTTTTCCAGGAATTTTATAATATTAACACTGTGCTTGTTGGATATTGGACCGGCCATTTCCTGCTTACAGCCTTCAACTTCGTATTCCCTGCTTCTTTGGCTGAAAGCTTATTGATCTCTGTCTATTTGCTCGGATTGGCATATTCTTTTCGCTATCTTGTAATTGCCATTAACCCAAAACCATCTTATCTAACTGTTCTTATCGTACCATTTTCCTATACTTTTTACTTCCTGTTGGGCTATTACTCTTTTTCACTGGCTTTTGTTTTTGTATTCCTGGTTTTCGGGTATTATTATAAAAACAGGGACCATCTGGATTTTAAAAATCTATTGGTGCTTTTACTGCTGATCACAGGTACTTTTCTTAGTCACGCTTTTGTTTTTGCTTTATTTGGATTTGCTCTGGTGCTTTTTGTTTTGTTTGAATTTCTTTTTGACCTTTCCCGGAAAGGCAAATTCCCTGATCAGCTGATATTTCATGGAAAAAGGGCAGTATTGCTTCTGCTTGTGTCTCTCCCTGCCATTATTCTGTTTGTTATCTACATCAGAAGTGTAATGGGTATTGATGCAACAGTAATTTCAGAAAAGTATGAGTTCCACGAGAGGTTGCACTTTATTATGCGTATACGTGCTATGATTGGGTTTCATATGGGCAAAGAGTCTTATTCCAATTATGTTTACTGGATTGTGATGCTGGTTGCCATTAACTATGTTTTGCATAAGTTTTTTGTAGGGATGAAAATGGAGTCTTTAACCAGGAAACAAATCTGGGATGAGCTCTTCTCTGTACGATATATTTGGGCTCATCTGACCCTGGTGTTTTTGGTGGTTTACTTTGCCATCCCAGACAGGATATCAGCCGGTAACCTTGTGAGCAGAATTGCCGTATTTGTTTTTTACTTTCTTATTATATGGGTAGCTTCCCTAAAACTGCCCAAAAGGCTGTCGGGTTGGCTGGCAGCCATTGTAATCATATTTTTCATCCATCAGGCTCATTATCGGGTGATAACTCTTTACAGGCTTTCTGTTTTTGGCAGTGATCTGCAAACTCTTGAAGAATATATTGAGCCAAATTCAATTCTCTATCCCTATCGTGTATCTTCTCATTGGGTTGATCTTCATTTTATTAATTATCTTGGTATCAATAAACCCATTATTAACCTGGGTAATCCCCAATGTGGAGGGCAATTTCCCATAGTGTGGAATAATAAGAAAATACCACGTTTAATGATGGGTACTTTGGATGTTACAAATTTTTATGGACGAAATCATCAAATGAGTCAAAACCATGAGGTGAGGCATGTTGATTATGTTGCTATATATCGATGGAAAGAATTTGTCAATTCTGAAGAACACAATCAGATGAAAGAGATACTCGATGAATATTATGAGATAAATGTAATTTCCCCCAAAGAAAATGCTGCCCTGTTCAAATTAAAATAATTCTCAAAGTACCAATAAAATTGCCGAATATTAACTTAAGCAGCAATTTATGAAGTCTATTTTGATTGGATCAGTTTAACTTAAAGGAATAATGCAATGAAGCTCTCTGTTGTTATCCCTGTTTTTAATGAAGAAAAAACCATTACTGAAATTCTGAAAAGAATCTTGTCTGTTGAACTTAATGGGATTGAAAAAGAACTGGTAATTGTGAATGACTGTAGCCGGGACAAAACCATTGAAGTGCTGGAAGGATTTATAAAAGATCATCCGGAATCACTGATCCGGGTCTACAATCAGGAAAAGAATATGGGAAAGGGGGCAGCTTTGCATCGGGGGATTAAAGAAGCTACCGGCGATTATATCATCATTCAGGACGCAGATCTTGAATACGACCCCAGGGAGTATAATGATCTGCTTAAGCCTGTTCTCGAAGGCAATGCCGATGTAGTTTATGGATCCCGGTTTATGGGCTCAAATCCCCACCGGATTCTGTTCTTCTGGCATACTATAGGGAACAGGTTTCTGACATTCCTTTCTAATATGTTTACCAACCTTAACCTCACAGACATGGAAACTTGCTATAAGCTTTTCAGAGCGCCTGTATTGAAAAGCCTGAAGCTGAAGGAGCGCCGGTTTGGATTTGAACCGGAGGTTACAGCCAAGGTATCAAGATACCCGGGCATCAGGATATATGAAGTTGGAATCTCTTACTATGGCCGTACTTACGAAGAGGGGAAAAAAATAAACTGGAAAGATGGCTTCAGAGCCCTTTGGTGTATTATAAAATATAACACATGGAGCAAATAAGATGAAGATCATAAACCGCACCTTAAAGGTTAGTCGCCTTACCCAGATCGCTTTGATATTTGCACTGGCGGGATTACTATCTTCGGCTGCACATCGGAATATCAAAACGGTAAATGTAATGTACTTTGTAATGGGATCAGATATGCAAGGTTATTACCAGTATCTGCCAACTTTTTTTCTGCATGATTGGGATGAATTTGAACGGCTCCACTATGCCAAGCCCTATGAAGAAGGTAAAACATTAAACGTTTATACATGTGGAGTAGCAATTATGCAGGCACCCTTCTTCCTGGCAGCACATGCTACGGCTCTTTTTTTTCAGGTAGATCCTCAAAATGGATATTCCAACATCCACTTTTCCTTTGTATTTATTGCGGCACTGGTTTATGCTACGCTAGGGTTTGTGTTTGTATACAAAACACTGAAGAGAATATTTCCTGAAAAGGAATCCCTGATAACTGCAGCACTTCTTTTTTTTGCCACCAATTTGTATTACTATACAATTTTCAGTCCGGGAATGTCACATGTGTATTCCTTTGCCCTTATTGCAATGTATATCTATTATGTACCCGGGTTTTATAAAAACCCGGGACTCACTTCAACTTTAAAATTGATCCTGCCCCTTGCCCTGGCAACCCTGATCAGGCCAACCAATCTCATTGCAGGGTTATATTTTGTTTTTTATGGTGTAAGTGGTTGGAAGGATAGTAAAGAGCGTATTAAATTTCTGGCTGCCAGATGGAAATATATTCTTATGATGCTACTGGTGGGAATAATTGTATTTGTTCCACAAATGGCATATTGGTATAAAGTAACCGGAAACCTTTTTGTGTATTCCTATCAAAGTGAAGGGTTTCCCCATATTTTGAGCCCGCGAATCACCACTGTGCTTTTTGGGGCCCGCAACGGCTGGTATATTTATACTCCATTAATGTTTGTTGCTTCTCTGTCGTTGATTTACTTGACAGTAAGGAAAAAATTGAATGGAATTGTTATTTTAATGATAATGGTCATTATAGTATATCTTAACGCAAGCTGGTGGGCACCCACTTTTAGTGCAGCGGTTGGTTACCGGGCATTGATTGAATTTCTGCCTTTCATGGCCATTCCTCTTGCCTTTTTTATCTGTCGGGTCTATAATAGCCGCTATAAGCTTTTGAAAATTTCAACCACAATTGTGTTAATATTCTTTGTGGTCTATAATATACTCTTTAGTTATAAATACAGCACCTGGCTATGGTGGGATTCGCCCTGGGACTGGAACAACATTCTCCGTATTTTCCCTTTCCTGATTAGCTGAAATTTGCCCGTAACTTTTATGGCATAAAGAACCGGTTGTTTTTCATTAACCATCCATCACCTTTTCTGTAAATATTTGTATGGGAAGGTCTTATCATGATATGACTTACCGTATATTCGGTCCTTCTTAAGTCATTGTTCGTAATGTGCCAGCGAATTATATCTCCTGGATTTTTAAAATGGAAGCTTCTTTCGATTAGTGCCCAATTACCATCAAATGCCTTTACGTTGCGAAAAAGCTCAGGCTTCCAGGCATCATGCCCCTGGTTCAGAGAATCCCTTAATTGCAATTCAAAGCGAGAGCGCATGAAAAGATCTTTGCGGAGGTCATTTACCCAGAAAGAAATGATATATTCGGTGCCGGCTTCAAAATTCGGGATATCTTTATGGTAAATCCAGCTTCCTTTTTGCAGCCGGACAGAATAGCTTCCTGGTATTATATAATAATCATCACCTGAATTTTCAGAAAAGCTCTCAATTTGGAAATTCATAACAGAATGGTCAGTGAGGTAATCTCCATATGCAAAAAGTTCTTCCTCATTTATTTCAAATAAAATTTCATAAAATGGATTATTGTGGACACTTACCAGGCTATCCCATGGGCATTCATAAAGACTGAAATCATCAGACTGATACAAAACAATGGATTTATCAATCATCTTTTTTTGTATTGGGGGAATATCGATACAATCGTCGATGGTCACTATCAGGTAACTTTTACCGGGAATAAGCTTATTAAGGATAGCTGGTCTTCTGTAGGGTTCGTTGAAAAGTTCAATGTTTTCAAGGGTTTGTGAAATGGATGTGCGACTTAACATTACTCCCATAGTGGGAAGTCCGGTTTTCCATGAAACTAAGTATGTAGGTCGTGTGATGCCACAGGTTGCATTTACCCAAATGTTTTCCGAACCTACATGGAAATAGGGTATAGGAATCGTTGCCTGGAAATTAGAAATATCAATTTCTTTAAGCCACATGTTTTCATCGGTCCTATTCTGATGATCATTAAGTGCAGGGATACTATTGTTGACCTGTTTCGACCAAAATCTTACATTTATGTATGCATCATAATATAAAAACGATGTGGTTAGCACCAAAAGGATAACCCAGATTACCCTGTTCAATCCTTTTTTACGAAGGTTCCAGATATGATAAAAGATGAAGATGTTAATCATGTAAAAGAATAACCATGAAAAGCGGGCTATTCCCCGCATTTGTTTCAGAGGTCCCAGGTAATGAATCAATTGGCTTGCATCTCCGATGATAAAAGGTATACCAAATGAATACAACAACATGATCAAAGATGCCCAGAAAAAAACATTCATCATATACTTTTCGCTGGGCTGGGGGAAACTTTTCAACCTGTTTTTCGCAATATAAATAATAAAAAACACAATTGCGATCAAAAATCCAATAGATGCAACAATCCCCACAAAAGCAATACCCTCCCAGTTGATATATTTGAAGTCTGAAAAATTTAGCAAAAATTGAGCATAAGGTTTGCCCAGAGGTAGAAATATACTTTCAGGGTAGGCACGGTAAAACAAAAATCCCCAGGGATAGGCCGTTCTGTCAGAAACAGGATCTGTAAAAGCGGTAAATGCAATAAAAATAATTAGTGGGCCAATGAACTGAATGGCTAGGTGTAAATAGTTTTTCCTGTTTTTGCAAGTTTCTTTGTTGTATAAAAACTTGAATATCCAATACAGCATGATTATGGAAGCATGAAATCCAAGCATATATACATGTGTGCCCAATGCCCATAATACAAATAAACCTATGATTACACTGATACAATATCGGTTTCTTTGATCAAATTTAGCTATCAGATATAGCATGGCCGGAATGGCAAAAACATAAGATAATGAAAAATGACCAGGCATACGTGCCAGTTGGGGAGAAAGAAAAGTAATTCCTATACTAATAATAACACTGTAAAAAACAGGGAGTTTGAAGTGCAAAAGAAGCAGGTATAAAAAAACCG
>JBHEOF010000123.1:5388-6088 GCA_046261715.1 Bacteroidales bacterium | reverse complement strand
GTACCAATATTTATATGTGATATCGGAACTACAATATTAGCAGATTCGGTAGGTTCAGCCGCAATAATATCAAAAATTCCTTTTTGTAATTCTTCACCACAAACATAAATGGTCAGTTTATCACCCGTGCGAGCGGAACGGTAAACTGAATCCTCCTGGATGGAATTCAGGTTATAATTCCAGGCAATTCCAGGTTTTTCAACCATATATCGCATAATATCATCCAATCTGCGAACACCCCACGGAACAGTTAATGTTTTATTTGTAAAATCAACGTCAATTACATCCGATTGTAGCGTATTTTCATCCAAAACATAAGAACCCTGGTTACCAACTGTCCACCACAATTTGCGCCAGTCAGTATTACCGTAACCATACATTCTGGGTATTACTATCCATTCTGAGTCATCAGCGCCAACACCCCGTGCATTGTAAAAGTCAAGATTTCCCTGTTTTACCTTATTTTTACGCACGAGCAGGGAACTGTAAGTTGCTTCTACAACTCCGGCAACATCATAAGCTTGTGCAAAGTTTACACCAGCATTATCAAAATTACCGTTAACCTGATCAATAACAATTGAATCTCCATTCTCGAGATGTTGTTCCAGATACCAGCAATCACGACCTTGAGAGACGGACATGGTTTCTACCATCGCAAAACTTGAAACACTATCAGTTTCGTCGCCATTGGCTTCTGCTA
>JBHEOF010000123.1:0-5378 GCA_046261715.1 Bacteroidales bacterium | reverse complement strand
TTTTCAAATCCGGGAACACGCTTTTTGTACATCCTGGGGCCAAAATCATAAGCGGTTGCAATTACGAATGACTCTCCCGGTTCAAGAATTCTGTCAGGAAGGAAAAAATAACGGTGATATGGATTCCATGGATCATTCCATACATCCGTAATTGGTGGATTCCATGGAGTCATGTGCCCAAATTTAAATTGGTTTAACTGTACCGGTTCATCACCTACATTTGTAATCTCACAATAGGCATTGTTTGCCTGGTCAAATCGTGCCTCGGTAATAATCAAGGACCTGTATGGCTCCTGAGCATGAAGCAATAGAGCCATTAACATTAAGGAAAGTAAAAATTTTAATTTCATGATACAAAATTTTAAATGGTTAATAAATAAAAATTAATTTTTCGAAAATGATTCATCAGATTTATAGTGTAGTTATTCAATTTTAAGATATCTCTTTTATTATGTTAATAATGATTTTTCATTCAATAATTATTTTGCGCGTTGTATTATATATGTCACTTTGAAAATGAATAAAATAGATTCCGGGCCTAAGATCTTCTCCGAATATAAATTGTCTTTCGCCCCCAATGGTAGCATTTACCAA
This sequence comes from Bacteroidales bacterium, assembly GCA_046261715.1. Classification (GTDB taxonomy): domain Bacteria; phylum Bacteroidota; class Bacteroidia; order Bacteroidales; family UBA7960; genus SKVR01. The sequence continues at coordinate 4,784 of JBHEOF010000123.1, read as the reverse complement.
AAGCGATTTTACAAGCTGACCGGTTGAAGAATAAACTTCGATATTAACCTTGCTCTTTGAAAGATCGATTACAGAAAGGGTTACTATACCGTTTGATGGATTCGGGAAAACGTTTATTAAAAGATTACCAGATTCAACTAAATTTAACCCGGTTTCTTTTTCTGAAACCACAAGAAATTGAGGGGTCTCTGTTAGTTGCAAATCAACGAAAGCATCCGGATTATCAATATTTATCCGTTCTCCTTTTAAATCGGAATTACGGGGAAACACAGAATAAGCCTCTTTGGGTGTAAACCCAAGATTCATCTGATAACTGGTGGTTGCCCCGTTATCGGTTGAAGAATTGATTTCCCTCGTCCATAATGCATATACCCTGTCAGTATTTTCAGGATTTACAAATTCGAAACAATAAACTTCATTTTCTCCTGCCTTTTCTGCATAAGTAACTGTACGATTAAAAACAAAATTTCCCAGTAAATTTTGCATTGTAGCTAAGTAAAAATAAGATGGTTTCTTTTCGTAACCGGCGCTTTTGTCTTTTAACAATCCACTGGATGAGTATTGTGTAAGGTTGCTGCTGTTCACATCCGTGCCCATAAACATAAATGCTTTTTCGAATCCCATTTTCAAAAAGATAAAATAAGATCGCATCAGGTAATTGGCTTGTTGATTAAAAGGTGCGTATGTATAAGAATGTTTGCTATCCGGCGACATGTAGGTGTCCCAGCCAAATTCAGTTATCCACACCGGAACATCAGGCAAAACTCGATTGCGCCATTTGAAAAAATTACTAAACCCTTTTTCAAATCCGTATTTTTCATTTTCGGGTGAAAAGGCTTTTGAATGATCTGTACAATACATGTGAACATTTAATACATCGAAGGGCACTCTACCACCGGAAGCCTCCATTAACTGATGAAAATATGTGGAATCCTTGCCTGCCATACCAGCCAAAACATGTTTTGCTTCCGGATCTACCGATTTTATACCCAATAAAGGAAACTCAGAACTGGTTTCAACACCAAATCCATCATGTGCAGCATTGCAATATTCGGCATAATTCTGAGCTGACCACAAAGGGGTTTTCCACCAGTAATCCGGTTCGTTTTCATCTTCATAATATTGGATATAATTTAGTCCGGTAACTTTATCGGTTGTTTCAAGAAGAGATTTGTCAATTTTTTTTGAACCATACCTGGCGACCAGTTGCCCCAAAAATTCCAGTCTCTCCAAATAATCAGAGGCATTTGAACCATCTCCTGAATTATATGGAATGGGAGATGAACCAACCCAGGAAGGATTGCCTAAAGCATCAATAAGAACCTGAACCCCTAAGTTCTGACAAGCATCCATAAAATTGTTGTGGTTTGGCCAGGTATATGTATGCGGATATTGGGTGATATTGTCCCATTTGTAATAATTATTGGCAGCCTCATAATGACTCCAGTTATGATATTCCCTGATCCATTTTACACAAACTGAAAGGTCAGAAAGAAACCCATTATCGTAGGCAGCCACATTGGTATTGGCCCCGATAAAATCTGACATTGAAATCTGTTCTGTTTGAGATTTTGCCGGATAAAAACTCATTATTATGAAAAGAGCAGCAAAAGTGTTTTTTATACTTCCGTACTTCAATTGGTATTTATCTTTCATCTTTCTTTTTTCATTTTTCATAAATAATTAGCGATTTTAGCTGCGCGGGATACATATCGAGTTTTATTTTCGAAACTCCGGTGAATATCATATTTCCGGTTTTGGCATCGACTACATCGCCTTTAAAAGGCAGCGTGACCGTTACTCCGAATTTGTCAGTTAACCCGGTATTCACAACTGCCAGATAGGTGCCGTTTTTCTCTGTTTCAATTTTACGAACCACCACTTCTGCATCTTCGGTTGCATTTTCAACTAATTTGGAAGGAAGCGCAGGAAGTGCAAGGAAATTCGCATTAAATTCCCGCACGTAGGGCAGTGAAGCTCTGTTGAAGGCAGACGAGGCCAGATACCCGATGAACCGTGGATCTCCATTCGCCATTGCCCGTGCCTCGCCAAGCATGGTGTAACAGTCATGCCACTCTATATCCGAAACATAATATCCCAATCCTTTCATGGCATTTTCATTTAAGCAGTAATGCCTGATAATGGCCAGTCCCGATCCTGAACGGAAACGATCGAAGGCTGTTTTACTGCCTACTGTATAGGCTTTATTGAATGTGTATGTCATCATAGCCCCCCCGGTATTCCTGTAATTATCCGGATCGGGAGGAGGTGCGGAGTGGTTCCACTCCCAGTTACCCCAGCTTTTCACTGGCAGTAACTGCGCTTTCAGATGCCAGTTATTGTCAATTTTCTCCTTTAAGCTGAATACCGGATAATCGCCCGGTAATTTCTCCCAGGCCGCTAAGTCATCGGCGATAATATTATGATTCTGAGACCAATCGGGATGTGTTCTGCCCGACTCCGTTGCGTCTGTGGTAAATAACAAAACAGGATTGTCATTCACCTCTTTTTCCTCCAGATAGTTGCGCATCGCCAACAGAAATTCCTTCCGCTTGCCAAACCACCACTGCAGGTATTTATCGTAAAGCCCGCTGTTGGTTCTCAGTGCTTCCCGGGTAACCAGACCATGATTGGTTTCAGTGCTAAACCGCTGAAGCGCGGCATCGGAAAAGCTCACCGGATTGGCGCTGGGTCGCGGACGAAGCCATGCACCAACAAAATTTACATCATCTTTGTAATCAACAATAGTGCGTTCGAGGATTTTTTTCAAATCGCTGTATGTATCCGGATCGGTAATATCGGCATTGGCTTTTTCAGTCCAGGCGATGTGGGTATAGTTGTTATCAGGCAGACTGTCGCCCAGTGGCCGTGCCCTTTTTTCCCTTCCAAGTCCCTTTGGACCAATGGTTCCGGCATATTCATAATAGGGCAGTACATTCAGTTCATAATTCCTTAGCATTTCCATGATCTTCCCCCAGTAATCTTTCGCTGAAGAGGTGTTTATCAACTCACTGTATGGCCCCGGATCCCACCCCTGATTATGGCCAAATTCCAGCAAATCTTTTGAAAAAGTGTTCATACCAAGGAAGTGCATCAATTGAGCTTTATGCTCATACCAGTCGATGGGATTTTTCAGCGCCGGAGGATCATTGGTTACAGCACCATCGGCCATCTCTTCCCTGAAAAAAAGATGTCGGCGTGGTAAATCTGCAGGTGGGTAATGAATATCCATTTTCATTGTTTCAAAATCAGGGGCTTCATACAACCTGATGGCAGAAACTGCAGCTCCTTTATTCATTGGTGCATTATAACTATCGAACTGTGAAATGATGACCAGAAAACCATCGTCAGGTCCCTCCGGTCTGTCGCCCGAATTTCGCGGTAGCTCAATTCCTGCATAATGGTCGTGAAGCCAGAACAGTGTTTGCCATTTTTTATACGCATTGCTAAGTGGCAAAGAAACAGATTCGGCATTGCTGGGCACATAAGGCGGGTGATAGCTGTCTCCAAGTGTTTTTCCTGTCTGAAGTCCCCGGTTGTACTCTCCTCCCCTGTTATGAATAACAAAACTACGGTCCACATCATCAGGGTATTCTATTTCCAGAAAATAGGCTTTGCCGGGTTCCAGTGTGCCATCGTGTCCCAGTCGGTAAGCAAACCACGTTGTTTCGGAGGAAGGTATGAGTACCCTGCAGCTTTTTCCCAATATCGTTTTCACTTCAGTTACTCCATGCATACTGTTGGGTTCTGAGGATGAACATACAATTTCTTCCACCAGTACCAAATCATCCATAAACGGAATTTCAGGATGATGATTTTGTGTTTGAGCATAGATATTTGCACCCGGTATCAAATGAGTTAAAAACAGAAACAGTCGAATTATTTTCATCATTTACAAATTATTCACGTTCATTAAAAGAGCGAAATTTACATAAGATTCAGCCATCAAATGCACCATGATTGATTCTATAAAAAAGGTGAAATGGCTTTTTGCCATATTTTATAACCATTGGCATTTAAATGCAGTAAATCTTCCAGATAATTATCATTCACAGGCATTCCATTACTTCCCAGTAAGGGATCCCAAATATTTATGAAATCGATATTTTCAGTTTCTTCAGCGTATTTATTAAGTTTCTGGTTCATCTCCAGCATTGTTTCCCTGAATTCCCATCTTCGCGGACTAGGTTTCATTGATAAAATTGAAATTTTTATTTCCGGGAAATGAGTTTTAGTCCAACTCACCAGTTGAACAAGCTCTGAAAGAATATCGTCTGGCATTTTCCCATTCGCAATATCATTCTCACCTTCATATAAAATTAACTGAACAGGTTGATATGGAAGGATCAATCGTTCTTTGAAATATAGCACATCGCTCATTTGCGAACCACCAAATCCACGGTTGACAATATTCTTTCCCGGAAAATTATCCCCAACATCTTTCCAGATAGTAAAGGAAGAACTGCCAATTAACAAAACCCCTCCTGGTTCAGGCATCGAAATTGAATCCTGGAACTCGTATTCAGCAATTGATATGCCCCATTTTGTTTCGGGATTATATTGCCCTACTATACTATTGGCCGAAATGAGAAAAACACTGATAAAAACAACACAAATTTTTATTAAAAACTTTTTCATATCAGAACTGTATTTAGTTTATTGTAACATTTTCTGCTTGATTCATATTCTCATGTAAGCTCTTTTTGAGGTTTTTTATAGTTTCACTGATGGCAGGATCATTAACTATGTTGTGATTTTCATTAGGATCATTCCGGTGATCGTAT
>JBHEOF010000122.1:0-6135 GCA_046261715.1 Bacteroidales bacterium | reverse complement strand
ATTCAATGTCGTTTAGTTAACGCTGACAAGTCTGAAGACGTTAACAGGTTGATTGCAATGCTGACTTGTCAGCGTGCCCCCGATGGATATCAACGATTTTTTAAGTAGTATTCATTTTAGCCTGAATAATTCATAAACATTAATTGAGTTCAAAAATAGTATGATTTTTAAGTTTTGTGATTTTCTTTCTTTGCTGTTTGTTGGTTTATCTGTTTTTGTGCTTCTTTTTCTTACATGCATGGGCATAGCTTTTCCATTCAGTTAAAATTATCGTTTTCCTGCTTACATCTGTTATCAAAATTTCAAAGAACGGTTTTTATGGTAATCGGTTAAACCCTGAGCACTTCAAACATGTTGAAGCATTTCTTGAACTCTGGGGCAGTTAAAAATTCCCTTGGCAGTTCTATCTTTACTTTTGTTTTCATAAAGTTTACTTTTGCGGCCACTTTTATTATTTTGAGTTGTATTGTCTTCATTGTTGTGTTACAGTACTTTGTCCCTTTAAGCACTTCAGTTTGAAGGGTATGGATCAAAACGTATGCAGCCGAATGTAAAAACAAACGGAATTGGTTTGCCCGAAAACTGTTACAAGACATCCTGTCTGAGAGCAGGTAGGTTTTATGTTCTTTTATCCTTAGTTCAGAAGCGGCACCCCTGGCACAATATCCCAGTTCGTACAAGGCCTTTGCCCTTACAATTTTAAGGTTGCTGGTGATGTACCTTACATTGGTACCGAAGCTGTTAGCCTCAACTTTGACCACAACCCTCTGTGGGTGTTCCCATGTGCCGGCTTTGTATTGGAAGGAATGGTACCTTTTTACAGGTTTCCCATATTGTTTGAATTCCCTTTCCGCACTTTCAATTGTAACTTTTGCCAGCTTGTTCAATGTTTTGTTGCCTGTAAGCCCTGTTATAAACCCAGTGGCCTGGTCGTTGTGTGACCAGTCCATAAATTCTTTGGAACAAAAGTGCCCATCTCCCCTGAGGATGATCAAAGTATCGGGCCAGTATTGGTGAAGGAAATTGACCAGCCTTTTCAAAATGGCAAACACATTTACACTTTTGCTCCTGCGCCCCGGTTTCAGGATGGTGGTGACCAGCTTGCCAGATACCCCTTCATAAATGTGCAAGGGCATAAAGCAATCATCCCCATAGTATGTATTGAAAAAGGCCAATTCCTGTTGCCCATAAGCCAGGGCACTTGTATCATCGCAATCAAGGACAATGAACCTGGGCGCGCCGGTATAGGAACCGATAAAATTGTCAACAAATACTTTTGCCATTTTATAAAGCTCTGTTGATTTTGGCTGGTTCTCCAGGCGGCACATAGTTGGCTGGGTGGCAAGCGGTTTATCGCTCTGGGAACAAAGTTTTATGATACCATCGTCCTTTAAAGAATTGCAATCATTGGCATCTTCGTAACCGGCGGCTATTTGCATTATCCGCTGCCGGATCATTGAACCGATGCTATGGCGGACATAACTTTGGTGGCGGGGATCTTTGATACATCGGGACAATTTTTCACACAAGCCTATCTGTTTGTCAATTTCATTCAACAAAAGGAGCCCACCATCACTTGAAGTTTCCCCAAGCGTGAACTTTACTTCAACAGGCTTTTTATTGAACTCTGATAGGTTAAAAAGGGTAGGATTGGCATTTTTCGGGCTTATTCCTTGTTTGTCTTCAGAAGAAAAAGTATTTTTATTCATGGGTAAGTTTTTTTATGTTTTTTACACCTCTAAGATACTAAATATCAAAGAGATAACAAAATTAACTTACCCTTTTTTATGTAATTTGTGAATTATTCAGGATAAATAAAATGTTTTTTGAACTGGGGATTTATTGTATTTAAAGATATAATAAATAGTACAAGATGCATTAGTATATAATTAGTTGAAATTTATGTTTAACAGAAATATAGATTGTACTTTAAATAGGAGGCAAACGCACAAATGCCTGAAAAATAAAATTCAAAATTAGTGCGAACTATTTGTAAATTAACATTTAACAATTATGAAATTAAAACTTTTACTTTTATTGTTACTTATGAATGGAGTCTTGAATGCACAAGATACCATCAGAACGCTGATTATAACAGAAGTAAGGATGGATCATCCCCCTTATGCCTATGTTGAGATTACAAATGTTGGTAATGATGCAATTCAGCTATCCAACTTTAAATTTGGTAATTTAAAATATTGGGACGCACCTTACAATCCTCCTCCCGGACAATATTTTATGCTACCTGAAAAATTGCTTCAACCTGGGGAAAGTTTTGTCATTGCTAACTTCTATGATCACACCGAACGGCAACACCGCATAGATCCGGATAGATTCGTTAGAAGACGAACAAAAATAGAGATGTGGGAAATAGCGGATGTACAACTACACTGGCCAGAACAATTTACTTCAGAAACGGATAGTGTTACACCTTATGCTTTTGCTATGAATCTAGACGGTGGAACTTCTACTGTATACCTGGAACAGCATCTATCCGATGTCGATTCGGTTGTTGTAGATCAGGTTGGTGGCGTTTTTGATAGTGAGACTGGACTAAATCAAAATACCCCCTATGATGTTGCCGGTGTCATCGGAGCGACCTATAATGCGATCCTGGTTCGTAAAGCCAATGTTCAAAGAGGAAATCTTAATTTTTCCGATGCAAGGGGAGTTGGCATTACTGATTCTGAATGGATTCCAATTCCTAAGCCTTATAACTTGTCTAATGATGAGTATCGTGCTGTTTTTTGGACCTTGGGTAATCATGGGGATTTCAAATTGAATGAAACCTCATTAGAGTCAAATTTATTGGACGTTGATTGGAATCAAAAGACAATTACAGTTCCATGGGGAGTCAGAAATAATGATGATTTCATGCAAGCATTTGTTAAAAAGCCTGGATTAGCCTGGCATTATGATTTATCGGTCGCCAGAGAAGATTCTGCTTTTAACTCTGCACGAACAGGAGATAAAATAACAATTTATGCCTGTGGAAATGATTTGCAGGTTGCTACCTTTGATATTATTGTAAAAGAACCAGCTAATGATCAAAATATTGTAATACCAAAATTTGCAATAGATTATACAACCGGGTATTTTCCCCTCCTCTTTGACCCACGTTCTATAAATAGCGGAATTGGAGAGAAATTTGAAGTAACTTCAAACGCTGCAACAATGGATACAATTACCAATGGTTTATTTGGCATACCATATGCAACGGCCAAAGACACCCTTTTAAAATACCTTGAAAAAGCACCTAAGGCCGAATGGGGGATTGTTTGGCATGATGGAATTGAAAGGGCCAATGTACAAAACGGAGATATACTTAAAGTTACGGCTGAGAATGGTAGTATTAAAGAATACTACATTAAAGTATGGGGATACAGACCCAGTCATAATGCTCAACTCAGTGCAATCACATGGCCTGATATTCCGGATTACTATCGGGGATTATTTGGTTGGAAAGGTGATACAATCCCTGGTTTTACACCGACTGGGAATAATTATAAAATTACATTTCCAGCGGATACTGAAAACATTCCGGCGCTTGTAGCTAAAACGCTAGAACTAAACACAAAGGTCAAGGTTAATCGCGCAACTTCATTTAACGGTACTGTTGAACAAAGAACAATTACTTTTACTGTTACTGCAGAGGATGGCACGACTGAAATGATATATAGTGTTGTATGTGAAAGGGAGAAGAAATCTGAGAATTTACAACCGTATTTTGCGGTACCATTTGTATCTGAACTCGTTTTCCGTGATCAATTTGGAAATGGTTTTGTTGAGATATGTAATCCTGGAAATCAACCATTGGATCTTAGTAACTATATGGTGTATGGTGGACCTATAACTAATCCTGCAGAGGCTATAATGAGTAATTCTGGTGAGTCATCAAATTGGGGAATCAGAAATAGAAAATATATCCCGGGTTATAAATGGCTTGATGAAGCCCATTGGATTATTTCTCCTGCAAGAGTTGAACAGGATTTAAATGTCAACTCTATTGTATATCCGGGAGATGTTTTTGTGATGGGAGATATTACCAGGACTGGTAATAGTGGGTATCCATGGTTTGCCAGTGAAGCAAGTGATATAGATTTTCGACATCTGCCCGATGGATCAATTAGCCTCAGTAGTGCACCAGGTTTGTGGTATACTAGTAATTTTTATCTGTTTAGAATTTTAAACGACTCTATTAAACTTGGTTTAAAACCTGCAAACGATCCCAATGATTTTGAGTTAATTGAAACTTTTGGAATGGGCGATGGTACACCTTGGAGTGTTGGGGGCCACACTCCAGGAAATCAGATTACAACATGGATCAGAAAACCGGAGTTTTATAAAGGGGAAACTGAATTTAAAGGATCGTTTGGTACCAATACAGAAGATTCACAATGGTTAATGAGGGACAGGCCATACTTTGCTGCTGCGGGCATAAGAAATTATCCAGCAGTTATTCTTGCTGTTGCTTCTGATTTGGGGCAACACTTTATGCAGGAAGTTACTGCATATAAATCAACCGTAACGTCCACAGTTTATAAAGTTAGTCCTGGTTATTCAATGAAGGAAACAATAAGGGGTATGACACCTGGAATTACCGTTGGTGATTTTCTTGGAAACATTACGAAAGCAGATGATGATCAAATATTAACCGTAAAAAATGTTTTAGACGGTTCAGTATTGGCATTTGATGCACCGTTAAGTTTAAACGATACATTAATAGTTTTATCGGCTGATAGCGTGAATACATCAAAATATATTCTTGATGTTAACGAACAAGGTTTAAGTTCAGACGCAGTAATAACTTCGTCACGGTATAAAGTTAATATTGATGTCCAACCGAAAAGTGCAAATGATGCAAATGATGGTGTTGGAACTATTAGTGGCTTAGAATATGGTACTCAGCTAAGAACGGTATTAGCCAACATCACGGTTCCTTCAGGTGCAACTTTAACAGTTATCAATAATGAAGGTGCATATGTAGCGCAAAAAATGCTTAATTATGACACATCATATGTTTATGTTACAGTTAATCAGAATATATATTTTGAAGTGATAGCTGAAAATGGCATCACGAAAATAATATATCAATTGAAACCTGAAGTTTCCCAAAATACAGCTTTTGTAACTTCTGATGTATATTCAGTTGCTCAAAGGGAGCAACTTATTCATTACATTCCAAGAGGAACAAGTGTTAATAGTTTACTGGCTAATTTGATTCCTTCTTATGGGGCATCAATAAAATTAGTCGATAAGTATGGACATGAAAGAATGAATGGTCAGATAGTACAGGATGATAAGATCATTGTTACTTCTCCAAACGGTAGTGCAACAACAGTTTATTATTTATCTATGCTTCGTGACCAATATCTGACCCAACCCTATTATCTGGCATATGTTTTATCTAATGTATATTGGGTAGATCAGGTAAATATGGAAATTGAAGGGCCCACTGGTAGTACAACATTAGTCGATTTCTACAGTAAAATTAATCCTTCAATGGGTGCTACTGCTGTTATTGTTGATTCAGATGGAAATGAAAGTACTTCCGGTGACCTTAATAATGGAGATAAATTGAAAGTTACTTCAGCTAATGGTATGATTGTGGTAAATTATAACCTTAAATTAGACCTTACTCCTGTTAAAATTGTTGAGGCTGAAGAAATAGTCATATATCCAAATCCAACTAATGGAAGAATAAATATTTCTGGTGTAGTTACTGGTGGACGAATCAAAGTATTCAATTCTCTTGGAGTTGGTGTACGTGAAATTATTGTTAGTCAAAGTATAGAATCAATTTCTCTGCACGATCAACCTTCGGGGTTATATCTGATGGTTATCACAGATAAAGATAAGTTGCTGGGTAATTATAAAATACTGAGAAAATAATAAACTCAATTAAATAGTAAAAGGAGCCTGTTTGATAAATGGGCTCCTTTTTAAAAATTAAACAGGCTATTTTCCTGCTCACTTTTATTTATTGAATATTATTGAATAATCTTATTAAATCAGTAAATAAACAATGGGTATTTCGGTCTAAGCTGATCCCGGATTCGGCATCTAAATTAGCCGGTTTTTGCTAAAACAAAAGTTATTTTAGGTTTGTACATTGTTTGTACGAAAATAAAAAAG
>JBHEOF010000121.1:492-6182 GCA_046261715.1 Bacteroidales bacterium | reverse complement strand
GGTTTACAATTACTTTTGTTATTGCAATGGGGTTTCTGGCCATCGGGATCAGTTACTTGTTATGGTCAGAAAGGAATGTATCCTTGCCAAGTGGAGTAAAGCCCGGAGAGACTGAATAATATTGAGTAACTAAGATGTATGCCTTTGAAAACTGCCGGGAAATTTCTGGTGAAGATTATACCTGTGATTGCAACCATGCAATTTCCTTATCCCAAATGTCAGGTTCAGGAGTTTCAAGAATCATGGGAATACCGTCAAGGCGTGGATCCTTCATAAGACGGATGAAACCTTCTTTCCCGATAAATCCTTCGCCTATGGAAGCATGGCGATCTACTCTGCTCCCCAGATCTTTTTTAGCATCGTTCAGGTGCATTCCTTTCAGGTAATTGAGACCTACAATGTTGTCAAATTCTTTCCACAGTTTCTCATAGCCATCTTCCGAACCAAAATCATACCCGGCTGCCCAGCTGTGGCAGGTATCGAGACAGACTCCAACCCTTGATTTATCATCTGTAAGTTCAATTATACGGGCCAGATGTTCGAAGCGATAACCCATATTACTTCCCTGGCCTGCGGTATTTTCTATCACGGCAGTTACTCCTTTGGTTTTTTCCAAAGCCATGTTTACTGACTCAGCGATACGCTGCAGACAGTCATCTTCTGAGATTTTCTTCAGATGGCTGCCCGGGTGGAAGTTAAGCATGGTTATACCCAGTTGCTCACACCGCTGCATTTCATCCAGGAAAGCCCTGCGCGATTTTTTCAGGCCTTCATCTTCGGGATGGCCCAGGTTGATGAGATAGCTGTCGTGGGGCAGAATCTGTTCTGATGTGTAACCATGTTTTTTGCAGTTAACCTTAAAATTTTCGATGTTCTCATCGGTAAGGGATTTGGCAAACCATTGTTTCTGATTCTTGGTAAAAAGAGCAAAGGCAGTAGCTCCGATAGCTGCTGCATTAACCGGAGCATTTTCCACTCCGCCCGAAGCACTTACATGGGCACCTATGTATTTTTTATTTTGCATGTATATTTACTTTTAACAGGATATTATAATTTGATTAACGTATGTTTTATAAAATGGTTTGATCACAGGTTTTTTTTGGTTGCAGATTCCGCTGCCGGTTGTTGGTCAGGTACCAGTCTGTCAGCAGGAGATTCCCGTTGCCCTACATTACGGCGGTTTACGATATATATTCCGCTGAGAATGATCAGTCCGCCGATGATCTGGTTCAGGCTGAGAAACTCTCCAAGAACAAAAATACCTAAAATAGCTGTTACCACCGATTGGGCCAGTAAAGTAACAGATACATTGCTGCCTTGTAAATGTCCCAGGGCGTAATTGATGCACAACCATCCGCCAAAGTGTGAAACCAGTCCGAGCCCGGCCAGTGACAGCCAGGTCCGCGATGAATATCCGGTAAAAGAGTGTCCCATCAGCCAAGTAGTGACAAACAACATCACAACCATAAAAATCAATGAAAGCGACATAAATGTTACCGTATTTACCCGTTTGCGAACTTCCACTGTATAGATCAGGTAAAGCGCATAGAAGAATCCTGCTGCAAGCGATAACATATCGCCGGTATTGAACTGCATGGTTCTCCACGATTCGAAACCTATGAGAACATTTAGTCCGGTAATGGCGACTAATAGTCCCACCCAGAATTTGCGGGGCAAACTTTGCCGCAGCACCACAACAGTGATCAGTCCCAGCCAGATGGGGGCATTGTTTGCCAGAAGTGTTGCAGTGGCAGCAGTAGTAAGGGGAATTGCTGTATTCCACATAAACAGATCCACTGCAAAAAAGAACGAACCGGTCAGGATCAGCAGCACATCCCTGCGCATAGGCATTTTTATACCCCGGTACATCCAGACAGGAATTATTGCAATGGTGGCAAATAAAAGACGGTAAAAAGTGGCAACCGACCCCGGAACATCAGCCAGCTTCACAAAAATGGCCGAAAATCCTATACATAGAATTCCTAAAGCAAGAATAAACCAGGCAAATAAAGGTGATGCTTTCATTTTTTTTAGCATACCGTAAGTTGCAAAGATTTTTGATTCTGTAACTGAGTTTCAGCCAGGTTGCAAAAATACACGGATGTTTTGGGTTTTGGGCAAATCATGGATTTTATTTGATGATTATTTACTGTCCCTAAAAAGAATGTGACAGGGCACTACCAGTCATCCCGCCACTCGCTATGCATCATACGCCACACATTTGATACCGTATGGACGGGATTTCGAAACTTCATTTCTCAGTCCCTTACGAACGGGATTTCGAACCCCTCGGGTTCTCAACATCTAACTCTTCTTCTCCCACCACTTCAAAAACCCCGAATACACAATAATAAACAACGTAACGAAAACACTCACCACTGCCGATGGCAATGCAATCATGGGTTCACCCTGGAAGAATGTGAAGGCAGCAACGGCTGAAAAAGCGCTGCTTTTTGTGGTCATCATAAAGGTGCTACTGATGATCATGCTGCGGCGGGCACCGCTTTTTTCCATAATGATGTGGTAAAGAAATCCCAGCAAATACATAGCGATCAGCAGAATAAAAGACATAATAAGTACAACTCCCGGTTCGGAAAAAAAAACACTGGCGCTCATGCCCATGATGGGAGTTACCACCAGGAAAAATCCCCATTTAATTACCGTTTCACGATGCTTTTCTATGGCGGGAAGTATTCTTTTGTGTCGTAAAAACCGGCTTAATATCAAGGGAATCACAATAAGCCGCACCATAATATTGAATATTCTTAATGGATCAATGAGCGAGTCGCCCAGGAAAAGCAGCAGAATAAGCGGGGTGAGCACCATAGCTATGAAATGGAGTCCGAAAACACCCGTTACGCTAAAATTATTATCTCCATTGAGCATGGTTGAAAACGGTATAACCGACGGGCCCGGTGGTGCTGCGGCAACAAGAATAAATCCCACATAATATGGGAAGTACCTGTGACCGGGGTCATCAGAGAAAAAAAGCCATGATAAACCGATAAGCACCAGTCCGAAAACAATAAAGTTAAGAAAGGTTGACCAGGCCAGGGGTTTGAGAGCATTGCTTACCGGTACCCAGCTTTTAAAACTGAAGCCCGTTGTGGCAAAAACCATAACAAAGGCCAGGGTATAAACGGATATTTCTGCCAGGGGGCGTGTATGTTCACCCAGTATGAGCCCTGTTACCAGGGCCAGAGATAAAACAAAATCGCGATGATTTATTATGGCAAGAAATTTCTGCATTTCTTTTCCTATTGTTTAAAAAGATTTTATTTGCCGGTAAAAATGTCAGAAATTTATTCCCCATCCAAGCTTTACCAGCAACCTGTTGTTCATAAAATCATTGTTATATCGTGAACGGAAATCAAATCCCCATTGAAGCTTGTTCCCGGCCTTTACCAGGTAACCTCCTTGCAATACAAACCTGGTTTCCAAATCCTGTTGTGATTGTTGTGTTGATCCTATTGCCTCAGCAGAAGTAAGGATGAAAAATTCCCGGGGATCAAGTGCTTGTCCTTGCAGCGGTATTTCAAGGGAAATACGATATCGCAAACGTATTCGCACCGGAGTTTCTTGCTCCAGGGTTTGATCTGTACGTAATCTATGTCCCAATACTAAATTTACCGGTCTGTTGACCCACGAAAACTGCTGTATGAACCGATGACTGAAATCTGATGCAGGCTCAGTTCCTAACTGGTATCCCAAAGCCACACGTTGAAAAGGGTTTAATTTGCGGGTTATAAAAATCTGAATATCCGTTCCATCATAATAGTTCTGCCAATGATCAGCTGATTGATCGGTATCATAAAAATAAAGGAAGGATTCAATTTTTGAATTTATAGTATACCTGTCGTTGAGTTTTATATTAAAGGATAAATCAGGTGAAAACGCAGCATCACCAATGAAATTCTGACCAGATGCCAGTAAGGGAAGAAACCAGATGCAAAAAAGTATAATAGATCTTTTATTGTTGTATTTTTTCATATTCAATCCGGAAATAACAAGTTAGATTATCTGAAAGGGAGTCTGTGTTTTTTAAAAATCAAGGTTAAAATTGGGTGGAAGGATGATTTCTCTCAGTAGAATTACATTCCCTTTTTGATCAAAAAGAACTTCCCATAATTTGTTTTTGGTTTCTGTAACTCCATGGAATTCAATTTCATAGTTTATTATGATATTTTTTCTTTCTTCTTCTTCAATATAATCTTCTAGTTGATCTTCGTTGCCAAGTAACTGCTTCTGGACTTTAAGGATTTTATATTTAAGGAAGTTTTCCTTAAAGTATTGATCTATTGTTATCCTGGTATTTTCGGGAATTTCTTCCAGGGTAATAATTTTTTCGATATCAATATTCTCTCCTGATTCATCAAATTTTACACTGTATTGGCCACTTTTCCATTTGAATTTGGCTTCAAAGAATTCTCCTTCTCCTGATATTTCTTTGTACCATTTTACCTTGAAGAATCCTTCAAAAACATCATCAACAAATTCAATTGCTTCTTCAGGTACATTTCTTTTTTTTATTCGGGTTTCTCTTTCTACTTTATTCTGGGCAGAAAGATCTGAAAATGTATGCAGAGCCAGAAATACGATGAGTACCTTTGTTAAATTTGAAAAATATAAAGGATTAGCCGTAATCGCTGAAAACTTCTTAATAAAAGAATGAATTACTTTACTAATTCTGGTGAAAGTTATTTGAGACATGGTTAACATTATAAATACAGTTTAAAAATTAAAACATAAATTTGTTTTATATTGTTTTGATGCATTATAGCTTTTGCCGACAAATGTATTGATTTTACTTAAAAGTTTTTTTGAGAACAGATACTATGCATATTTTTTACAATAACGACCTTTCCGGTGATATTGCGGAGTTAGGAGAAGAAGAAGCAAGGCATTGCTCACGAGTATTGCGTCTGAAGCCCGGTGAACTTATTGGTATTACTGATGGAAAAGGTATCTTTTGCAAGGCTCGTTTGCTTCATGTGGATACAAAGTATGTAACAGCAGCCATTGAACAACGGGATTTTATTCCTGAGCGTTCTTTTCGCGTTCATCTGGCCGTGGCTCCCACAAAAAATATCGATCGTTTTGAATGGTTTCTGGAGAAGGCCACCGAATGTGGTATTGAAGAGATCACACCTCTTATTTGCGCCCAGTCGGAACGTAAGATTGTTAAACCTGAGCGGTTACAAAAAATAATGATAGCTGCAATGAAACAATCGCAAAGAGTATGGCTTCCCGAATTAAATGATACAGTTAAGTTTACAGATTTTATAAATGGTTACAGCTCTGACACACCTTCATTTATTGCTTATTGTGATGAAGAAAATAGAAACCCTTTGCGGGATGCTTATAAACCGGGCAAGGATGTAATGATCATGATAGGACCGGAGGGAGATTTTAGTCCGGAAGAAGTGCAACTGGCTCGTAGTAAGGGCGTACAGACAATTTCTCTCGGACAAAATCGTTTACGTACCGAAACAGCCGCACTTGTGGCCTGCATGGAAGTGAATTTTATGAATGGGGAATTAGGTTGAGATTGAGATTAAGGTTGAGATTGAGATTAAGGTTGAGATTAAGGTTGAGACAAAGGTTAAGAAAAAATTTAATAGATTTTTCAGAATAGAATTATTTGATATGAAGTTAAGGATTTTGGTTTTTGGAATGTTTTTGATTCTTAC
>JBHEOF010000121.1:0-383 GCA_046261715.1 Bacteroidales bacterium | reverse complement strand
GGGTGGGGGAGATTGGTATTCCAATCCCACAGCATTGTTCAATTTGGTGGAGTTTGCCAATAGAGAAACCGGTACATCCATCAGTACCAATATTGCCACTGTGGAAGTGGGAAGTCAGAACCTCTTCAATTATCCCTTTGTGTATATGACCGGACACGGCAACATTGTCTTTTCAGCCCAGGAAGCACAGAATCTGCGTAATTATTTGATTGGGGGTGGCTTTCTGCATGTGGATGACAATTATGGTCTTGATCCTTTTTTCAGACGTGAGATTGCCAAAGTTTTTCCGGAATATGAATTGGTTGAGTTACCCTATTCCTATCCCATTTATCACCAGAAATTCTCGTTTCCCGATGGCCCACCAAAGATCCATGAGCACGATG
>JBHEOF010000120.1:0-6201 GCA_046261715.1 Bacteroidales bacterium | reverse complement strand
GTTGTGATGCTTTGGCAGCAGGGTAGTAGCCGGCAATAAGTCCTACAGCAGTGCACAACACAATACCCCAGAAGATCCATAGCCATGGAATAATGAAAGGGCTGTCGATCAGAAAAGAAATACCGTTTCCTGCCATAATTCCAAAGATTATACCTACAATACCGCCAAGCTGGCATATAACAATAGCTTCGGCAAGAAATTGTTGTTTAATGGTTTTTCGTGTAGCCCCCAATGCTTTGCGGATGCCTATCTCACGGGTTCTTTCGGTAACAGATACCAGCATTATATTCATTAGCCCGATAGCTGCCCCCATCAGGGTTATTATACCAATAATGGTAGACGCCATGGTAACCATACTGATGTTTTCAATCAGCATCTGTGCTATATTATCGCTTTTGCTGATATCAAAGTTGTTCTTTTCATCAGGACGCAACCCCCTTACCACCCTGAAAACACCTGTAGCTTCCGCAATTGCTGTTTCGAGCTGGGCAATATTATCTGTACTTATATTTATGCCAAAATTCATATTGGGTCTGCCATATTGCTGCCGGGCAGCCATTACCGGAAGTATACAGATTTGATCTCCACTGAATCCAAAACTCGAGCCCCGTTCCTGTAAAACACCAATTACCTGGTATCGATTATTCCCAATTGAAATAAACTGCCCCAGTGGATTTTCATTTTGTTTGAAAAGATTTTGCGACAGTTGCCCTCCGATGATAACAACATTTGCACCTGTTTCAAGCTCCCATGGTGAGAAATTCCTTCCTGATTCCAGTTCATTGCCCGAAGTAATAAGGTAATTTTCATCGGACCCTGTAACCGAAATATTGGGGTTGGTTTCTTCTGACCGATATCTTACTACAGCGGTGCCTGTTCCCCCAATTGAAACAGATACAGTGGCGGGGAAATTAAAATTCTTTTTAAAATCCATGGCCTCATCAAAAGTGATATGTCTGAAGGTTTGTGGCTGACTGCCACCGCCCATCACACGCATTTCACGGTTACGGATAGAAAAAGAATTGGCTCCCAAACGTGAAAAGCTTGATGTAATGGATGACTTTATAGATTCAATGGAAGTTAAAATTCCAACGATCGCCATTATACCAAATGCAATGATAAGTATTGTTAACATGGTACGCAGCAGATGACTGCGTATGGAAATAATAGAGATCTTAATATTTTCAATGGTTACTATCTGCTTCATTTCTTAAAGTTTACTGCCATATGCAAGGTCTCCGGCATCACCCAAACCCGGAACAATATAAGCTTTTGCTGTGAGTTCATCATCAATAGCCCCTACCCATAAAGTAAAGCTACCCGAAGGCAGGTGTTTCTTTACATGATCAATGCCCTGGGCACTGGCAAGAACAGAAACAATATGGGTATGCGAAGGTTTACCCTTGCCCAGCAATTCTTTATAGGTTAATACCATGGATGCACCTGTGGCAAGCATCGGATCTGAAAGGATCAAAATTTTGTTATCAATGGGAGGGCAGGAGGCATATTCAATCTGTATGGTAAAACTTCCGTTTTTATGATGTTTTCTGTAAGCAGAAATAAACGCATTTTCAGCCCTGTCAAAATAATTTAAAATTCCCTGATGCATTGGGAGACCTGCACGAAGGATAGTAGCAATAACAGGTTGCTCTTTCAGAACTTTACATTGCGCTTCGCCCAGAGGAGTAATGACTTCTTTGTTTTCCCAAATGAGTTTTTTACTGATTTCGTATGCGAATATCTCTCCAAGTCTCTCCATATTTTTTCTGAAACGCATGCTGTCTTTCTGGATATCTACATCCCTTGCTTCTGCAATATATTGACTGAGAAGGGATTCCTGATTTTCCAATATATGTATCATAAATTCTGAATTGTTAAGTTCAACTCACCGTTGTTTTTTTCCTAAACCAAAAGTACATATTGGCAACAGGCTTTAAAATTAATGGAAAATTATTTATTATTAATTGAAAATAGTAACATTCTTTTGATCCGAAACCTTTGTAAAATCTTGCAAGATTTTCATCTTCAGAACCTTCAAAGTCCAATGTTATGTTTTTACCTGAATAATCTGAAATGTATCTGTCAATGATGGCGGTCATAGATCCGTTTTTACGGGCTTCCGGGGTGCTACCCGAAAAGATCAGTATCGATTTTTTATGCGAATGAAAAAATACCACACCGGCAGTAAAGCTGTTTTGTTTGTCATAGGCATTGTATACCACTGCATTTCCCCGGTGTATGCCTGAGTAAATAAGATGTTTCAACATCTGGTATTCATCTTCACCAAACTGCTTAAGACTTTTGCCACGATACATCCTGAAGGCCCTTATAATATCATCCGGTGATGAAGCCGGGGTAATAAAAATACCCGATTTTTCAGCCTTCTTCAGGTTACGGCGGGTGTTTTCCGAATACCCTTCCTTAATATTTTGGTAGGGAGAGATCAGATCAAGTTCATAGGTGGATCTGCTATTCAGGTTAAACATAAAGTCCTTACCGGGAATGTTATACGTGTTAAGATTATAGTCTGCAAATTTGAATTTCCCGGGGATATGATCCAGAAACTCCTTTAACAATTCTGAACTCACCGGTTGAGGGGAGAACACCCCCAGTTGTTGCACAAAGAAGGGTTGAAATATATAGAAAATACCGGCCTTTTTTCGGTAAGTAACCGGCATAACGGCCTCATAATCTCCCATCACCAATGCGTCCCATCCCGGTGCTACCTGACCCAGATACCAGGAGTAAGGGTATATGATACCGTTCAGACTGTTATCAATACATTCATCCCATTTATCAAAATCAATATCGTTATGTTGTAAGTATCGGATCATTTCAGTTTAAGAATTCAAATTATCAATTTGACTGATCATATTGTGATGCATATTTAACCAGTTCGATGTACACATCTTTCCATCCTTCCCATTGCCCCTTATTGCTTAACGCATCATTATGAAAAAGGCTGATAAATGTACCATTTACTTCCTTTACCGTATCAATTAACTTTTTAATATTTACCAGCGCCTGTGAAGCATCCAGTTGCATGTAATCTTTCAGGGTTGAATCCATAAGGGTGATCGGGTAGATCTTTAACCGTGTTTCTTTTTCTTCATTAAGGTTATAAAAATGAAAAGGATGGCTTGTTCCGGCCCTGAAGCCCGTATGGGAGGCAAATCCCATGGAATAATCCTTTAAAATGTTATACTTTATCAGATTGGTATATGTAATTGGAAATTCAATTTTCAGATAATGCTGCCGGCTTTTCTCAATATTACTGTTTGAGATATTGGCTAAGGTTTTGATCTCTTCCAGTAATCTATCTCTTTTAAAATTTGAGGCAAAAGAAGGATGAATACCTGTTTCTGCATAATCGCCCATTTTTTTCACCAGGTGGAAAAAATGTTTTGAGTATACCGAAATGTTTTTATCTCTGTACCCAAACCGGGCCGCAAGGAAAAAATATACCGGTTTTAATTTGTATTTTTTCTGGAGTTCCAGTTGGAATTCGTAAGTATCGTAGGGATCGGGCAAATTGCCGGTCAGTACTTTTATACGATCTCTCAGGTTATTGAAATTAAATGTAAGCAGATCTTTGGCAATAGCAAGTGAATTTCTGGTAACTTCTCTGCCTTTAAAAGCATAGGCTATATCAATATCATAGGTAGGAATGAAAGTAAAACTCTGTTTTTTATTTTCTGCAACATTAAACTGTTCTATCAGCTTTTCTTTCAGATCAAGGGTTTGCAGATCTATCAGCGGTATTTCAAGAAAGCCGTTCTGGTAAGCAAAGCCCTGATCGGCTTCAAATCTTCCGTAACGATCCTCCAGATAGGGCAAATATTCTTCATACCTGCTTACAAGGTAAAAGGCAGAAGAAAAAAGATCGTAACCCAGGTCACATTTTTTTCTCTTGTCGGGGAATAGAACAGGCCAGGGTTCATTTTTTTTCATGGGCGGAGTGAAATCACGCACCCCTTTTTCTGTTAAAAACCCCGAAGGACATATCCTGATGTAATCTCCCGGAATATCTTTATCGGAATAGTTGATCCGCGCTCCTCTGAAATTGATAAATTCATCGGATGATGATGTTACGGCATAATCAAAGCCACAAATTTCTCCGATTAAAAACTTTACGATGTACTGTATCCTGCTGGTAATTCTTGGCGTGTATATCAGAACCATATTGCTTTAAGCTTTTGGCACGATAAAGATAAAACATATTTTCAGAGTAATCCCTCATCGGCAAAGCTAAAATAGTTATCGGCCCCGATTATGATGTGGTCCAGAACAGGCAGGTCAAGAAACAATCCTGCACTTTTGCACTTTTGCGTTATTTCGCTGTCCTTTTTGCTGGGAGTAAGATTTCCGCTGGGATGATTATGGCAAAGAATTACCGATGCCGCATTATCTTCCAGTGCCAGTTTGAATATTTTTTTTGGATCGGCTACAGTTCCTGCAAGACTGCCTTCGCTTATTCTTAGGGTTCTTTTTACTGCATTGCCCCGGTTCAGGGTTATGATCCAGAATTCTTCATAGTTGTTGTCACTCAGCAAGGGGTGCATGATCTCGAAGGCATCTCTGCTTGATACAACCTTTCTTTTTTGCAGGCTGTCTTTCAGCCTCCTTCTTCGACCTATTTCCAAAGCAGCAACTATGTTTATTGCCTTGGCTTCTCCGATGCCTTTAAATCGTGTCAGTTCTTTTATACTTAATCTTGAAAGTTCTGAAATGCTGTTATTTACTGAAGAGAGAATATTCCTTGCCAGGTCAACTGCCGATAATTCTCTTGTTCCCGAGCCAATAAGGATGGCAAGAAGCTCTCCGTCGCTTAATGCCAACGGACCTTTGGCAAGGAGTTTTTCACGTGGGCGGTCATCTTCTGCCCACGATTTTATCCCTTTTGATGCCGGTTTTTTGCTTAAATCACTGTTTTTATTCATATGAATTGCTGTTTAAGCTAATTTACGTATTTCGGGGATAAAAAAAGACTTCTGCCTGAGCAAAAGTCTTTTGTAGCCCGTAGGGGAATCGAACCCCTGCTACCAGGATGAAAACCTGGCGTCCTAACCCCTAGACGAACGGGCCTTCCTTAATGTTTCCCCTAAATTTGGGACTGCAAAAATACTTCATTTTTGTTATTCACCAAATTTTCTTTTAAAATTTTTGTCGTGGTGATATTTTTTCAGGGTGATGTTAATTTTTTGTTTCCAAAAGCCTTGAAAACAAAGAAACTGTGATTTTACAGGTATTAACGCAATTCAAAGTTCTGCCCCAGGTAAACCCGTCTGACATCTTCGTCGTTGGCCAAATCATGTGCTGATCCGGCTTTCAAAATTGAACCTTCAAACAGCAAATAAGAACGATCGGTAATGGTAAGGGTTTCGTGTACGTTATGGTCGGTAATGAGCACCCCTATGTTTTTTTCTTTCAGTTGCATCACAATCTGCTGAATGTCTTCCACGGCAATGGGATCGACACCGGCAAAAGGTTCATCCAAAAGAATAAATTTAGGATCGATGGCCAGGGCGCGGGCAATTTCAGTGCGCCGGCGCTCTCCGCCCGAAAGCTGAATTCCCGTACTTTTCCGAATGTGCTGCAAACCGAATTCCGTTAACAATGTTTCCACTTTTTCGCGCTGGTACTCTTTGGTGTAATTGGTCATTTCGAGCACGGCTTTCAGGTTGTCTTCAATACTCAGTTTTCTGAAAACAGAAGCTTCCTGAGCCAGGTAACCGATTCCTTTCTTGGCGCGTTTGTAAACGGGTAAACGGGTAATATTTTCGTTGTCCATAAATATTTTACCTGACAATGGCCGTATTAACCCGACAATCATATAGAAAGATGTGGTTTTCCCTGCGCCGTTTGGTCCAAGCAACCCAACAATCTCTCCTTGTTTTACATCGAAACTTACACCTTTAACAACAGTGCGTTTCCGGTATTTTTTTACAATATTTTCTGCCCGAAGAATCATGGGAACAAATAACGTAATTTATTGGGAGACTTATAATTCATCCAATTCTTTTTCACGTTTTTTAACGACATACTTCGAAATCATAATACCTATTTCATAGAGGAAAAACAGTGGGAAAAACACCATAATCTGACTAAAAACATCGGGTGGGGTAATAATTGCCGATAACAAAAGCATTACAACATAGGCATGTTTCCGGTAAGTTCTCATAAACTGTGGAGTTAGCAACC
>JBHEOF010000012.1:58021-58329 GCA_046261715.1 Bacteroidales bacterium | reverse complement strand
ATCCTGATAACGACAGCAACTCTCCCAAAACAATTGCAGAAGGATCTTTGCCTGAATCCATGATCAGCAGGGAAGAGATCCAAAGAATTCTCTCCGAAAAACGCGAACGACTAAAGGAGCTGGGAGCCATTAACCAGACCACACAAATTCTCAGACAGGATAAACCTATAAATACTATGCTGCAGGAAATCTGTCAGGTCCTGCCACCTGCCTGGCATTACCCTGATGATACTGTTGCAAGAATAAAATACGGAAAAATCAATGTGGTTAGCAACTCAAAGTTCCGTGAAACCGAGTGGTGCCAGAAA
>JBHEOF010000012.1:15884-58011 GCA_046261715.1 Bacteroidales bacterium | reverse complement strand
ATCAATAACCTCAGCAGTTTAATTTCAGGATATCTGAATACATTTATCGGTAAAGACCTGCTTCAAAAAACCGCTTCACAGCAAAGAGAGGAGCAAACCGAAACAGCAGGTTCGCATGCTGCTATGAGCAGGCAATTGCTGCAAAAATTTCTTGTAAAACACAACTCCGACCGTGATATTTATCACGACCTGATGCAATACAAAGTACGCGAAATCCTGTTGGTTGCTAATCTTTATGATGCCTACATTATTGAGCAGGAAGGCCGGTTCTTTGAGCAGGTGCGTGGTGAATATTACCAGCTGAATCTTTCATCGGCACCGCGCATCACGGGAGTGTCTACTCCAGAAGAAGCCCTTGAAAAAATGCAGGAAAAACATTTTGATATGGTTATTGTAATGATGGGAGTTGATAAAACTACCCCGATTCAGTTAAGCCGTATCATCAAACAAATATATCTGAATATCCCGATCTTCCTTTTGCTCAACAACAACAGCGATATAGGACTGTTTGAAGATGGCAGTAAAAATTTGAAATACATTGACAAGGTTTTTGTGTGGAACGGCGACTCCAATGTTTTTCTGGCCATGGTAAAGTTCATTGAGGACCGAATGAATGTAGAAACCGATATCAATATAGGTATGGTTAGGGTAATTTTGCTGGTAGAAGATTCTGCACGTTACTATTCCCGCTACATGCCAATACTCTATTCCATTGTTATTGAGCAAACACGTCAGCTTATTGAAGAAATACACACCGATGAAACCCATAAATTGCTCAAAATGCGGGTTCGCCCCAAAATTCTTTTAGCATCAAACTACAACGAGGCTATTACACTTTTTGAGCAATATCGTGAAAACCTGCTATGTTTGATTTCTGATGTGAAGTTTGAAAAAGATGGCAAACTTGATAGTCGGGCGGGTTTAAATCTTGTAGGTTATGTGCGCGATCAGATGCCCGAACTGCCCGTGGTTCTGCAATCTTCTGATGTTGAAAATGCAAGGAATGCATATTTACTGAAATCAACTTTTATCAATAAAAACTCCGAAACCCTGAAGCAGGACCTTCAGAGTTTTATCAATTATTACCTGGGTTTTGGAAATTTTGTATATCGTGATGAAGAAGGGCGAAAAGAAATTGCCGTTGCACGCTCTATGAAAGAATTTCAGTCGCACCTGAAATCCATTCCTGAAAAGTCGCTTATTTACCATGCACGTAAAAACCATTTCTCACACTGGTTAATGGCAAGGGGTGAAATACAAATTGCCAAAAGAATCAAACCTCTCAGGGTAGAAGATTTTGAATGCCCGAAGGGTGTTCGTCAGTATATGATTGATATTATAGAGGAGTGTATCCACGACAGGCAACGAGGCAAGGTTGTTAACTTTGAAGAATCGGCAATTACCGATGAAACCAATGTTGTTAGGTTGGCACCGGGTTCACTGGGTGGTAAAGGCCGAGGACTGTCATTTATCAATATGATCATTAACAATTTCTCTTTCAATGAGCTGGTGTCTGATATTAACATTCGTACCCCAAAAACATCAATCATTGGAACTGAAGAATTTGAATTATTTATACAGCATAACAACCTGTATGATAAAATTTATACCGAAACCGACTACAAAGAAATTCAGGAGATGTTCCTGGCCGGAGAACTTACCGGCACCTTGATAAAAAAACTGAAAACATACCTGAGTATCATTGATAAACCTCTTGCCATAAGATCATCGAGCCTTTTTGAAGATTCACTAATGCAACCCTTTGCGGGGATATTTGATACATTTCTGCTTCCCAACAATCACCCCGATATGAAAGTACGCCTGAAGCAGATAACGGATGCCATAAAGCTGGTCTTTGCGTCCATATTCTCTCCCACTGCACAGGCATATTTTAGAGCGGTAAACTACAAAATTGAAGAAGAAAAGATGGCCGTGATCATTCAGGAAGTTGCCGGAAACCGGTTTGATGATTTCTTCTATCCCCATATTAGCGGAGTAGCTCAATCCTATAACTTCTATCCTTATTCATACATGAAACCCGATGAAGGATTTGCTGTATCTGCTGTAGGGCTGGGCAAGTATGTTGTGGAAGGAGAAAAAACCTACAGGTTTTCTCCGGCACATCCGCAACTGGAAATATATACTCCCAAAGATCTTTTTAAAAACTCGCAACTCCACTTTTATGCCATTGATATGGCACGCAAAGATATTAACCTGTTGCAGGGCGACGATGCATCACTCATAAAACTGGAGATTTCAAAAGCTGAAGAGCACGGTACCATCAAACATTCGGCTTCGGTTTATGATATGTCAAACGAACGTACCATTCCTGGTCTTACCGATCCGGGACCAAGGGTTATAAACTTTGCCAATATTCTCAAATACGATTATATTCCGATGGCCAAAACCATTGAGGTAATTCTTGATATCGTTTCCGAATCGCTGGGTTCACCTATAGAAATTGAATTTGCTGTAGATCTCAACAAAGACAAAAACGGTAATGCATCATTCTACCTGCTTCAGATCAAGCCCCTCATAAAAAACATCATCGATAATGAAATCAGCCTTGATGAAATTGATAATGAACGCCTTTTGTTATACTCAGAAAACGGAATGGGCAATGGCCGCATAGATGATATTGAGGATGTAATTTTTGTTGACATGAAGTCTTTTGATAAGTTAAAAACCGAGAAGATGCGGGATGAAATTGAAATGCTTAACAATAAAATGGTAGAAGAAAACCGGAAATATATTTTGATTGGACCGGGCCGATGGGGAACCCGCGATCGATTTATCGGAATACCTGTTGTATGGTCGCAGATTTCCAATGCAAAGATCATTGTAGAGGTGAGCATGGAAGATTTTCCGCTCGATGCATCTTTGGGTTCGCACTTCTTCCATAATGTTATATCAATGAATGTGGGCTATTTCTCCGTAAAACATAACGACCTAATCGATTATATCAACTGGGATGAACTCAATGACTGTGAGATGATAAATCAAACCCGCTATTTCAGGCACGTGCGTTTCCAAAAACCACTTGAGGTTATTATGGATGGTAAAAAGCGGGCATCGCTCATTTACATGCCAAAAAAATGCAAAAGAAAAAAGAAAAAAGGCTAAACTTTTTTGTTTTATTTTGCCTTTAATTTATATAATACTTTTTCTACATGGAAGACAACACCCTGCATATACAGGAATCGCAAACCAAATACAAATACAACGAGTTATTTGCTACAGACCGGCATGAGTTTAATGAGATATCTTATCAGGATCTTATGCAGGAGCGCATCATCAATGTTTTGCTGATATGTTCCAATTATGATGCTTTCATGCTGGAAGAAGACGGTCGTATAAATGAAAAGATCTTTCTTGAATATACATCAAAAAACCTACGTTATCCTCCCCAGTTTACGCAAGCCAGCTCATCAGAAAAAGCTTTTGAACTGCTTGAAAAGAAAAAATTTGACCTGGTTATTACCATGCTTAATGTGGGAAAGATTGATGCCTTTGAAATGGCTAAAAAGGTTAAGAAAAGGTACACCAAGATACCAATTGTGGTGCTTACACACTTTTCACGCGAAGTAACCATGAAGCTGGCCAATGAGGACCTCAGCTCCATTGACTATGTTTTTTGCTGGCTTGGAAATCCCGGGCTTCTGCTTGCTATCATCAAACTGCTGGAAGATAAAATGAATGCTGAATTTGATGTTCAGCAAAAAGGTGTGCAGTCTATTTTGCTGGTGGAAGACTCAATCAGATATTATTCATCTTACCTGCCCACTATTTACAAAGCCATCTTTGATCAAACCAATGAATTGATGACCGAGGGGCTTAATGAACACCGCAAAACACTGCGGATGCGTGCAAGGCCGAAAATCCTGCTTGCAAAAACTTATGATGATGCTGAGCAGCTTTACAAAAAATATAAAAACAATTTGCTGGGAGTAATTTCTGATGTTTCATATTACAGGAAAGGGGAAAAAGATAAGGAAGCCGGGATCAAACTGGCACAAATGATTCGCAGTGAAGGAAGCAGAATACCAATCCTGCTGCAGTCATCAGATGAATGGGATTACAATATCATGGAAGAACTTGAGGTAAATTTTATAAATAAATATTCTAAAACACTGCTTGTAGAGCTAAAACAATATATCAAAGAAAATTATGGTTTTGGCGATTTTGTTTTCCGCGATCCGGAGCACGATGTGGAAATCGATCGAGCCAATAATCTGCACTCCCTACAGGTAAAAATTTCGCGTATCAATCCCAAATCTCTCGAATATCATGTGGCTAATAACCACTTCTCACGCTGGCTTAAAGCGAGAGCTCTCTTTTCCATTGCCGATGTTTTTGCACAAAAGAGCACATCCGACTTTAACAATATTGAAGAAATACGCAGCTACCTGATTGACACAATTGCCAATTACCGTAAAACCAAAGGCAGAGGTATTATTGCCAGTCACATTGATGAATACGCCATTTTCACCAGACTGGGCGACGGACAATTGGGAGGTAAAGCAAGAGGCCTTGCTTTTATTGATTCTTTCATCAATAAATACAAGATCATGTTCAAGTGGGATGATGTAATGGTAACCATCCCCCGAACCGTTGTGTTAACAACAGATGTGTTCGATGAATTTATGGAAGATAACCATCTGTACGAATTTGCATTATCTGATGTAACAGATCAGGATATCATTGAAAAATTCAGCAATGCATCAACCCCCTCACGCATGAGAAAATATGTGGAGGAGATTGTTGAGGCCATAAGGTCTCCCCTTGCGGTCCGTTCATCCAGTCTGCTCGAAGACAGCCACTATCAGCCTTTTGCCGGTGTTTATTCAACTTTCATGATTCCCAATAATCACCACGATGACCGGATAAGATCATATCAGTTGGAACAGGCCATAAAAAGCGTTTATGCATCGGTATTTTACAAAGAGAGCAAGGCATATATTCAAGCCACATCCAATGTTATTGATGAAGAGAAAATGGGAGTGGTCATACAGGAAGTTTCTGGTCGGAGCTACGGTAACCGCTTCTACCCTGCTATTTCGGGTGTGGCACGTTCGGTTAATTTTTATCCCATTGAACCTGAAAAATATGAGGATGGAATTGCAAACATCGCATTCGGACTTGGTAAAACCATTGTAGAGGGTGGTATAACCATGCGGTTTTGCCCCAAATACCCACAAAAAGTATTGCAGTTATCAGTTCCGGAGCTCGCTCTTACCAATAGCCAGAAAGAATTTTATGCGCTTGACCTCGATCCCGAAAAATTTCATTGTTCTGTTGATGAAACCATAAACCTGCACAGGCTGCGCATCAAACAAGCCGAAAATGATAAAGCACTTAAATTTGTGGCATCCACCTTTGATTATCAGGACCAAATCATCAGAGATGGAATTTATGAAGGTGGCAAAAAGATCATTACATTTTCAAATATTCTGAAATATAATTCATTCCCTCTTTCTGAAATCCTTCAGGAGATCCTTATGATCGGAAAGGAAGAGATGAATAACCAGGTGGAAATTGAATTCTCTGTAAATCTTGATACGCCAGAAACCCAGCCCCAGACATTTCACTTTCTGCAGATCAGACCCATTGTGGAAACGCAGGAAAAAAACCAGGTAAGCCTGAAATGCCTTGACCCCAAAAAGTCAGTGATTTACAGCCACAATGCACTGGGAAACGGAGAAATCGGTGACATCCATGATATTATTTATGTAAAACCCGATACCTTTGACCCTGCTGATACCAAACTTATTGCCGATACCATTGACAAACTAAATGCAGAGTTTGTAAAGAAGAAAAAAAACTACATCCTCGTGGGGCCCGGCAGATGGGGTTCAACCGATCCATGGCTGGGTGTTCCGGTAAAATGGTCTCAGATTTCTGCTGCCAGGCTGATCGTAGAATCAGGATTAAAAAATTTCAGGATTGACCCCAGCCAGGGTACTCACTTTTTTCAGAACCTGACTTCATTTAATGTGGGATATTTTACCATAAATCCCTTTATGAATGACGGGCACTATGATGTTGAATTTCTTTCCAAACAAAAGGCCGTTTTTGAAGATAAGCATGTCAGGCACATTACCTTCAAAAAGCCCATGAATATTTTAATTGATGGCAAAAAGAAAAAAGGAGTAGTAGAAAAACCATAAAGTTGATTATAAATTAACAACCTGCAGTTATAACCAATAATATATTTTTCTAATATATCCCTGATCAAAAATATATCTCATTTGTAATTAAAACCTAAGGTTTGCTCTTTCGGTAAGTAAAGTATAATTTAATATTTGTATAATAGATTAATTTTCAAAATATTATACCTGAAAAGTCTGGCAAAATTTATTTTAGATTTTACTTTGCCAATCTCCAAAATAAGGCTAATTTCGCCCTGTTAATTGATAAACAATTAACAACATCACCCTTATTACAAACTTTTAAAAATTTTCTCAGATATGAACTTGGAAAAAATTATGGCCGACCTGGAAAAGAAAAATCCTGGTCAACCGGAATTCCTTCAGGCAGTAAAAGAGGTTTTGGAAACTATTGAAGACGTAGTAAATGAAAACCCAAGGTATGAAGCTGCAAACATTGTTGAAAGAATCATTGAGCCCGACAGGGTTATTAAGTTTAAGGTTCAGTGGATGGACGACAAAGGCAACGTACAGGTAAACAGAGGTTACCGTGTTCAATTTAACAACGCCATCGGACCTTACAAAGGTGGTTGTCGTTTTCACCCCAGTGTAACCGAAGGTGGACTGAAGTTCCTGGGCTTCGAGCAAATATTCAAAAACAGCCTTACCACCCTTCCCATGGGCGGTGCCAAGGGAGGCAGCGACTTTGACCCCAAAGGAAAATCAAATGCAGAGATCATGCGTTTTTGCCAGGCCTTCATGTCTGAACTTTACAAATACATTGGCCCCGATACAGATATCCCGGCAGGTGATATAGGCGTGGGTGGCCGCGAAATTGGTTACATGTTTGGCATGTATAAAAAACTGGTAGGTGAACACCACGGTGTATTTACCGGTAAAGGCCGCGGATGGGGCGGATCGCTCATCCGTCCTGAAGCTACAGGTTTTGGTAACGTTTACTTCGCAGAAGAAATGTTGAAAACCCGCAGTGAATCTATGAAAGGAAAAATTGTTACAGTTTCAGGTTTTGGTAATGTTTCATGGGGATCTATCATAAAAGCAACCCAACTTGGTGCAAGAGTGGTTACTATCAGTGGTCCTGATGGTTATGTTTATGATCCTGATGGTATCAGTGGCGAAAAAATTGATTACCTGCTTGAACTTCGTGCCTCCAACCAGGATATCGTTAAGCCCTATACATATGAATTCCCCAATGCACAGTTCTTCGAAGGAAAACGTCCATGGGAAGTAAAATGCGATGTGGCCCTTCCGTGTGCTATCCAGAATGAGCTCAATGCTGAAGATGCTCAAAATCTAGTAAACAACGGTGTTATGTGTGTTTCTGAAGGAGCCAACATGCCCTGTACCCCCGAAGCCATGGAAATTTTCCTGAATGCCAAGATACTCTACGGCCCGGGAAAAGCTGCCAACGCAGGTGGAGTAGCAACTTCAGGCCTGGAGCAAACCCAGAACGCCATGAAGCTCAACTGGACTTCAGAAGAAGTTGAAGCCAAACTGCACCAGATCATGATCAACATCCATGACGCATGTGTGAAGTATGGTAAGACAGAAGACGGTTATGTGAACTATGTAAAAGGTTCAAATGTAGCCGGATTCATTAAAGTTGCCGACGCCATGATCGATCAGGGTGTAATTTAATAATATTCTGTTCCTGTTTAAAGGCCGGCTCATTGGAGCCGGCCTTTTTTATTGCAACCCGAATACATTTCTATCCTTTGCTTTTACCTGATTTTAATTACCTTTGCGTAAGGTTTTGCCCCCCTTTGCTTAGCTATATCAGTCTTTTACAGGCCGGTATGCTATGGACAAGCAACATGAATAAGTACGAATCAATTATTTCTATGATTATGGAATCTTCATTGAATTATCACACTACCGAACCTTTGACGGCAAGGCGTCGTCGCGATGTTATCCGTTACATAAACATGAAACTGGCATCTATGGGACAACCCATTTTTGAAGGGCAGTTTCATTACCAGAAAGACGGTATGACCGAACAGGAATTTGTTAACCTGGCAGAAAGCCTGCTTAACAATTACCGCGAAAAAATGCGCATCCTGTCAAAAGAAGTTATTAACCCTGTGGATAAGCGCATCCAGAACTTTATCAATCATTACATGAATGATCTGGAATTTGAGAAAAGTCTGCGTATTCCTTTTGATTCATTTGTACTCGATAAACCGGGGCTTGGCCGCGAGGTAAGCCTTCCTCCCGATAAAAACAGTTACAGCACTCCCTATTATGAATCATACCGCATCAGGCAGGGCATCCTGCATAATCCGCTGAACGACCGGCGCACCACAAAAGGCTCTTTCCATATCGTTAAAGGAGGATTACCCATTCCGGTTGATAAAAAGGCTATTCCAAAAATTACCTTTGCACACCTGCTTCATGCAGCACTCAACCCACCGGACGATTTTAAAATACTTCCTTTTACCGCATCACAGGACAAAAAGGCAAAACTGTTTGTATCCTTGTTGCTGCGTCCGGCAGTAAGTCCTGAAGTAAAAGGTATTTCTCCCCGTAAAACCATGGAAATACGGTTTTTTGCCCCCGGTGCATTTGTAAGCAATCTCGATTTTGTAGAAAGCATCTTCGGTAATGCCGGCGACCCATACCTGTATAAAAATGATGCCGGGCTTGATCCAGAGCATTGGACCGGACATACCGGTTGTATTATTCTGGCGCCCCATCTCACAAAGATGAAGAAAAAAGATTTAGGACTGCCCCATTATGAAGATGCTACTGATCGCATGCGCAACGATGGCATGTGCTGGAAAAAAGAAAATGAACTTTACAATGACGGAGTTCCCTTCAAACTCACCTGCAGAGATGACAGCGGTGTAGTTGTAACCCTCATTGCCGATAACTACTTCGGATACAGCAAAAAAGAAGTTAAAACCCAACTCACCTATGCTGCCAATCTTACAGGTAATTGTGAAGAAGAGCATGCCGGTGGAACGATTGCTTTCTCACGCAGAAATATGGGTAGCTTCTTTGATGCTTCCGACCTGAAAAAACGTTTTCCGGATGCATATACTTTTGAAGATATTAAAAAGCATTATGCATCTTTTATGGAAATTCATGATGACAATTACGGGGTTGATAAGCTTCACCCTTCTGTTATCTATATCCCCGAAGATGCAAAAGTTGAACTTTACAAAAGCAGGATCAGCTGGAAATACAAAGGCAAGGAAAGAGAAATAAAACTACTTCGCAACCATCATTATGTGGTTCCTTGTGGATTTAAGATCCATATGGAAAAACATCCTTTCGCTCCCGACTGGCGCCTCGTAGTTACACAGGCCGAGGGTAGCTTCCTTCATAAACCGAGCACCGTTTCGGGGGGAGGAAAATCTGAAATATCAAAATCACTGCTTAATGCCATCATTTACGGTACATTCTTTATTGATGATTATGAAAAGGATTTTGCCAAGGCACAGGAGATCATTGATTATGATTACAGCAAACGCTGGCGCAATCCCAAATCACAACCCGAAGATAAACGCCCCCTTCTCGACCCTAAAAGAACACTGGGTTCGGTTATCAAACTCCTTACCCCTTACCGGGGATATTCAGATGAATACAACAAATACCTGAAAAATATTTCTGACCATGTAAAAGCACTCATCTTCCTGATCAAGCGAATCAGCCTTACGCCCGGAAATGGCAAGAAAGACTGGCGTGAATATTTTTCGGTGGATAAGGTAAACGGCCGTAAAGGCCATGTGCTGATGTTCGATAACCGGAAGATCAGCACCTCATACCTTCGTGTGGGATTTGGCGAAAATGATTCATGGAAAGTTTATTCACTGCGTCCCGATTTTATTGCCGCAGCCAAGGTTCAGATGGAAGACGATATTTCAGCTACCCTTACCGTTCCAACGGATCAGCTTGAATACCTGCGCCCCGGAACCACACGGAAGAGTGTGAAGTTTGTGGAAAACTGTGAATACTTGTTTTTCCAGCGGCCCGATGAAGCCATAAACAGAGGTTATGATAAGCAGGCTGAATCTGACCTTTCGGAAATGAATAACTTCACTACCAATTATCAGCCCCTTACATCAAAAGACGGGCGCGAGATCATTGACGGTGCCATAGAGTTTGACAAATACACCTGGCCGATAAAAAAGCTCATACAACAAGGTGCAGAGGATGACAGTAATTTGTACTTTATTTCTCCCAGCCATGCGCGGAAGCTGGAGGACGGGTCTATTTCACAAAACCCACGTTATTTGCAGGCCCGGCCCGAATTTAACAACCCTGCCGACGGTTACCTGGCTCATGTAGGTATTCGTTTTGCACGAAAAGTTCCCATGGATAAGCCCACGCTCTTCCCCATCAACGATGTACTGCCGGGAAGGAGAAATAATCCATCTGACAAGAAAAAGGGAATCCGTCCGCTTAGTGTGTATGCTCCGATTCATTACCAGGAACTGCCCGAGCTGTTTATGGACTTTGTTTGCAGCCTGACGGGTAAATCACCATCAACTACCGGTGCAGGATCAGAAGGAGCACTAACCAAAGGGCCTTTTAATATGCTGGTACCCACATCGGATCTGAACAACGCCCTGGTATCCTATATTCTCACCGGTTACAATGCTTTTTCAAGTGCAGCCGGACACATTGGCCCCAAACATCGTTTCGATCATGATCTCAGCATTCTTGTACCCGAGATCTGGTGCCGCTTCGATACCGAAGAACGCAATCCTGAAAATATGCTTAAAGAAGAGGTTCTGGAAAAGATCAATGATTTTGAATTCAAAGGTGAGAAGATTCTTGCAAGCCGACTGGGTTATCGCATAAATGAAGCTTTTGCATTCAAATACCTGGGGCGTATTTTTGAAGAACCCATGAGCATTTTCAGCGAAGAAGTTCTTAGGCCCGAAACGCAATCTATGGAAGATTATGTGGATGGCATTAAAAACATCTGTGAAGCCCAGCAGAGGGTTGCCCTTCGGTATTTTGAAGATCGAAGTGTAGATTCAGCCATTCCACCGCTGAAAGCTCTGCTGCACATTATGGCACATGGGAATTATGAAGGAAAGGATGTTACCCATCCTGATATCCGCAAAATGTTCACCCGTGAGTATGTCCTGAAAAGCGACTGGTACAAACAGCGTCTGGTGCTTAAACAGCAAAAAGATATTGCACTGTGGAAACAGCATATCGCCTATATAGAAGAGTTTATGACCGACGAAGTAAACCAACCCCTTATTGAAGAACTGGCTCTGCAGGACAAACTGCATATTGCCCAAAAAGAACTCAAAAAAGTAGAAAGTCCTGCTTATCTGAAATCTCTGGTGGGTGCCATTGGTGCTGACCCGCTGTTTAAAAAATAACAGATGCTGATGGAATATTATTCCATGATGTCAAAATGATAAAATATCATATGCTCATACTTTTCGCCCGGTCGCAGCAAGGTTGATGGGAATTTGGGTTTGTTGGGACTGTCAGGAAAATGCTGTGTTTCCATGCAAATGGCCGAATGCTGCGTATATACAGTATCATTATGGCCTTTCAAAGTGCCATCAAGAAAATTACCGGTATACACCTGTACTCCGGGTTGGGTACTTCGTATTGAGAGTCTTCTGCCGCTGGACTCATGGATCAGTTGAACCTTAGGTTGCATCCTGTCAGGATTATCATCCATAACAAAACAATGATCCAGCGGAACTTTTACATTTCCTGGTTCACGAAAATCCATATCATTTTCGCGGCAGTCAGGGATTCTGCCGGTGGGTATCTGCTTTTCATCCAGTTCAAGGTAAGAAGAAGCGTTGAGCTGCAATAAATGATCTGTAATCTTATCTTTAAACCCACCCAGATTGTAGTAACCGTGATGGGTGAAATTTACATGTGTAGGAGCATCTGTTTCGGCAGAAAAGCTCATCCAAAGGAAATTATTATCCAGCAATGTATATACAACCTCACACGTTACATTTCCAGGGTAACCTTCTTCCATATGCGGGCTTGTATACTTAAAAACCAGTTTGGCTTCACTTTCACTTGTTTCCACTTCACAATCCCACAATTTTTTATCAAATCCTTCAAAGCCACCATGCAAATGATTGGGATCCTCATTCTTACTCAATTCATATTCTTTTCCGTCAATTACAAACCTGGCATCGCCGATACGATTGGCAAAGCGTCCTACAATAGTGCCAAAGGAGGGATGATTGCCCAGATAAGGCTCAAGCTGCGGAAAACCTGCGACAATCTCCTCTACTCTGCCATTGCGATCGGGCATGCGCACCGAAGTAATGATACAACCGTAATTGGTAATGCTCATACGCAATCCTGCCGATGTTTTCAGATCAAATATTTTTACTTCCCTGCCATCGGGCATTTTTCCGAAGATTCTTTCTGTTACTTTCATAAAATGATTTTTTTAGCTTCTGGCTGTAATAATAAAAGAACTTACATGTTAAACTATCAGATTCCTCACTTCGTTCGGAATGACAATTAGTTAAATTTATAGAGAGGTGTGGGGCTGGGAGGCGGCGAAACCGCCCCCCAGCCCCACCCAACATAAAATGACACTCTTTTTTATAATCATAATTATATTTCTTCAAAATTATCCTAAACTTAGTATAATTGCAACCAGAAACGGCACACTGATGGTAAGAATGATGCCATGAAACAATGCCGTTATTATATACTCCTTACCCGATGTAGCCGAAATAACCGGCAATGTGGTGTCCATACTGGTTGCCCCGGCGGAACTTACTGGTGCCAGTCTCCCAAAATACCGCATAAAAACCGGAGCCATAACCAGGGTAATGATCTCGCGCATTACATTGGCCAGCAGAGCTACTACTCCCAGTTCGGCACTATGCAGATCGCTGATTATTATACTGGACAGGCTGTAATATCCAAACCCAGCTCCCACTGCCAGCACTTCTGTAAGCGAAACATGGCTCAGAAAAACATAAACCACCGTTACACCCAGGAAAGTACCCAGAATAGTAGTTACAGGCACCATAAAAATGCGCAGATTAAACTGAGCCAGCGCCTTCAATGATCGTTCATCGCCACCTATCCCCACTCCAACCAAAAACATCAAAACATAAAGTGCCCAGGTGCTGTAATCATTGGTCAGCAATTGTTCGGGCAAAACTCCGTAGATGCCCATCAAAAGGCCGGCTGCAAAAAACAACAATATGATCAGGCTGTTTTTCATGGCTGGCCGGTTTTGGGTTTGAGAAAAAGACTAAAAACCAACCACCCCATAAATATACTGCCCCCAATTCCGCCCAGGGTAATCAAAAATGCCAGCCATCCCATCTCGGCAAATCGTTCAATGATCTCATCATTCACCCCAATGGCCACACCCAGCAAAAACAACAACAGGTAAATGGCCGACATAACCAGCTTCTCCGAAAAAGAAATGATCTTTTTATGCTTCCGCAGAAGAAATCCGGCAAGTATACCCGCGGTCATGATGATAACTACTATAAACATATTCTTAAAATGAGATTTTTTGACAAAGAGCACGCAATATTACAATAAAAATCCGGAAGACAGGTACGATGAGAATAAAAACCCATCGACCCTTACCGGCTCAAACCCGACCGAGACTATGAGTATGGATTTATGCTGGTGCCACTGCAAAATGCGGATGTGGAGGGGATAGTGGAAAAGAGGAAGAAGATTTGATAAAATATTATGAGTAGAAGAGGGACGGTTGAAGTCTCTTTTTTATTGGATGGTAACTGATTGAATTATTCTATCTTTATAAATAGTCAGAAGGACTTACTTAACCATGATCGAAAACGAAATAATCATAGTTGACCAAATTCCCCCGGCAGATTACGATGCGCTACTGAATGAGTGTATAAGGTATGCAATGATCTCCAAACCCTTTACCATCAGGCGGGTAGCAAATCAATCGCTGGCTCAGGCCATACTGAATATTTTCAAGGGAAAGCTGGCGGAGGAGCTGTTCAGGTATTTTTGTGAGAAGAATGATATTCCTGCTGATTTTGACGGGTGCACTACTCCTTTCTGGCAAACGGACAACAGAGATTTTATCCTCAATGACCTGGAGTGGGATATCAAAAACAACTATATCTACCACCCGGGAGATGTTTTGACTTCTTATAATTATTTTGACTTACCTGCGCTCATACCCAACCGCAAACCGGGCGATCAGTGGGACAGCAGGGATGAAATTAAAAACCCGGGTTTATGCAAAGGCACCGGGTACGTTTTTACTTTTCTTAAAGGAGCTTCTATTGAAAACAGGAAACGGCAGAATCATTTTTACAATTTCAGTATCTCTGCTGAGCAAATGAGTCTGATAGAAAAACTGGAAAAACGTTACCGGGGAAAATCCCATTTTGAACAACCCTTTACAGAACAACAATTCTGGGATGAAATGAAGAAAAGGGGCAGTCTTGATTTCATCGAGCTGAACTATCGCCCCAACCTGGTCATTACCGCCCGGGCCGATCAAAGCCACTGGTATCTTTTTAAAAACACCGGTCCGGGTGATGCGCACAATAATTTTCAGCAATATCTAAAACCTTACTGGTACCGAAAATCCGGACGGGGTAGTATCAACTTTATGAAGCGGACATTCTGGACAACACTTACAAACGCTACTTGTCCGGTATCGGCGCTTCCTTCTTTCCTATCGTTGTTTCCGCAGCTGCGCGACAATATAAATTGTGGCAGGATTATGAATAGGTATACCAACCCCTAATGGAAATCTACGTATTAAAAATCACTTCCCCGGTACTTGAAACGTAAGGCAATACTGATGGAAAGTATTGCTCACCCAGGTGTTGCCATAACCATAGGGGGCAATGGAAATATCATCCTGGCACCAGAATACTTCGGGAAGCAGGATCAGCTTTTCCTGCAGTGCATGGGCAAGATCCCAGGCGAAAGGGTAGTTGCGGCCTTTTTTCTTGATGTTCTTCACCACGATGGTAATATAAGAACCGGGTTTCATCAGTGGTATCAGGCTGAAATAGATCTCTGTGAGTTCGGAAACAAAATCAATGTAATCATCAATATTGCCCAGATCACGATCGCTGTCGGAATAGTTGGTGAGCAGACCTTTCTCCAGGCGTTTGGCCTGGTTTTCGGCACCCTTCATGTTGAGCATATCCCAATAAGGGGGTGAAGTAAGCATATAATCCACCGGGGGAAAATCATCTGAACTTACCAGTCTTGCATCCTTGTGCACAATTCTGAAATCCTGCAGCCTTTCCTCAGAAAACAACTCCTTTTGCAGTGGAGCTACAAAATTGCGACACCTTTCATTGGCAATCTCGGTGAAAAACTCACTGAGCTCAGTGCCGTATCCGTTGCGGCCCAGTTTCAGCGCGCCCAGCTGGGTGCTTCCGGTACCGGTCATTGGGTCAAAAATATTATCTCCTTTGCGGGAAAATTCATCCACAAACATACTCACCAGTTCTTCGGGATATTTGGCCGGGTGCAGGATCTCATTTTTTTTGCGCGGTTGGGGTTTTAGAATAAACCAGCCGGGTATGGTATTATTGAACATGATGCCCGATTTCTGCTGCCTGTTGTTTTCGGAATAACGGTAGGAAGCATAAGAATATTCTCCGGCAGAATTGTCGTCTTTTTTGAAGTAAAGGCAGTAAAAGATACTTTTTGCAGGCTGAAAGTATGAACCGGCAGAAAGATTATCACCCGCCTCCGGACAGGCAATTTTTTCATCCTTGAGTGAAAAGATCTGCCCCAGGTGTTTGGCCAGATCCCAGGCAAAGGGATAATATGCCTCCCCTTTCTGTATATTGGGTATCCAAACCGAAATAAAGCGTTTGTATTCCACATTCGGATAGATCTTTAAAGCAAACTCAATCATTTCATCCCTGATTGCGGTGTATTCTTCCATTCCGGTTTTTTCTGTGATCCTGTGACGCAGATCAAAAACCGCAAACTGCACCGTTTCACCGGCATAATCCTTCATATCTCTGAATTCAATATCATGATCGGCACAGATTTCCCGGGCCAGTTCCGCATCTTTTCCTGCGTAAAGCATTACAGATTCAGAAATTTCCGTCTTATTGAAAAAACGGATGTTTTCCCAAAGCAGCATCTCATCCGACTCATACCTGAACCACGACTTCTGAAAGGGAAGCCACTCTTTGGATGTTAACCTGTTGAATCTGTTTTTCATTGTTGTGGGAAGATTGGGGCCATCGACATGAAATATATTTGCGATCAGCCTTGTAATTACCGGGCAAAAATACGAAAAATTGGATTACGCATCCAATAGGTCCGGACGGCCGGGCGGGTCTATCGTACAGGTAAATGGTATTACAAACAATGGATTTTTCAATCACAAAGGAAATGTTTTCTATTGAATAATAAGAATGCATCCTGCGTTTAGAAACCAGGTATATCAGTAGCTCAGCAGTACACCAACAACACCTGCAATGGATGCCATGATAAGCACGGGAATGAGATTCCGTTTAAGCAGTACCCCTTCCATTCCGACCAGTCCTACCGTTGCGCAGGCAGCAATGATATTGTGTACGGCAATCACATTGCCGATAGCTCCACCCACATTTTGCAAACTAACGA
This sequence comes from Bacteroidales bacterium, assembly GCA_046261715.1. Classification (GTDB taxonomy): domain Bacteria; phylum Bacteroidota; class Bacteroidia; order Bacteroidales; family UBA7960; genus SKVR01. The sequence goes on along the minus strand of JBHEOF010000012.1, from coordinate 41,281 downwards.
TGATAAGAGCCGGTAATCCGGTTTGTTCTGCCATAGAGTACTGAAACAATCCGAACAGCATGTTGGAGACCGTGTTAGAGCCTGCAATGAATGAACCCAGCGCACCTACAAAAGGTGCCACAAATGGCCAGGCACCCTGCACCATACCTGCCATGAATTGTGCCATGGCCAGGGGCATGCCGGCAAGTTCATCCGGATTATTCCCCGACTGCATCATAAGCCGAACCATGGGCACGGCAAATACCAGGGCAATGGCAGGACCTTTGATCCTTTGAACTGCTTCTCCCCATGCCAGTGACACCTGTTTGCGATTCATGCCGTAAATTCCTGCTGCCACCAGCGAGATAAGCATAAAGGGCAGTATGCCCGGATTGTAAAGCGGGTCGAAATCAATGATAACTCCGCTGCCAAATACCTGTGTTGCTTCGGCTCTTACTGACATAAGCCATGCGTTAAAAGGAAGTGTACGAATCCGCGTAACCACCAGTAGCAGGCCAATGAGTGCATAAGGTACCCAGGCTTTCACCATTGACATTTGTTTTTGTCCGGTATCAGCAGGGTCAGCTGAAATATTTCCCATCCAGTTTTTTTCCCACTGTGCCGGTTCAGGAAACTCCCAGCGTTCTTTTGGAACCAGGAATCCTGCGCGGGCAGCAGGAATAACGATAGCCATTCCGGCCAGTCCACCGATCACCGAGGGAAACTCAGGACCAAGGAATACAGCTACCAGCACATAAGGAATCAGAAAGCTCAGTGCAGCAAAAACTGCAAAGGGCCATATGGCCAGTCCTTCGCGGAAACTACGGTTTTTCCCGAAGAATTTTGTCATCATGGCGATCATCAGCAACGGTACTACAATTCCGGGAGCCAGATGCTGCAGTGCCGACCATGCGCCAACCTGGTGGATAAAAGCTTCCCAACCCATCCCCTGCTCTGTAAGGGCCGATTGTATCTGGGGCAGGTCAAGACTGGTACCCACTCCAATTATTGTAGATGTACCCACCGCACCAAAAGAAACAGCAGTGGTGTTGGCAATAAGTGCTACCATAACCGCTGCCAGGGCAGGAAAGCCCAGTGAAAGTAAAAGCGGAGCCGTTATGGCAGCTGGTGTGCCAAAACCTGCCGCCCCTTCCAGGAAACTCCCGAAAAGCCAGGTGATGATAATGGCCTGCACACGTTTATCAGGCGAGATGCTTGTAAATCCCTGTTTAATGGTTTCTATGGCGCCGCTTTCTCGGAGGGTAAACAGCAAAGTGAGCGCACCGAAAACAATAAGCAATATCTTAAAAGCAATAACAATTCCGTTGAGGGAGGCTGCCATTATCCAGTTTGGAAAAGTGTTCCAGATGAAAAGTGAAAGCAGCAGTGTTACTACAAAGGCAACCGGCATAGCCACTGTAGCAGGTTTGCGCAGCACAGACATTAGCAAAAAGATCACAAAAATGGGAAGGGCAGCCAATAAAGCGAGTAGTCCATCAGTCATACAATACAATCATTTGGGTTTTACAAAGACCGGAAGAAAAAACCGTCACATCGGAAATCTAACAGACACCATCAGTTTTGGTTCAGTAAAAATACAAAGGAAAGGAATCAATATGGAGATCCGGTTAAAATTTACTGATCTTCGATAATAACGAAGCGCTGATCATTTCGGTCGCGAATGATATTACGGGTGTAAGTGTTGTATCGGTAAAAATATTGTTCTGCCACAGATGATCTTACATTTTGCCGCACATATCGGTTGAGTAGGTGTTCGAATATATATCGGGCGTTATTATAACCTGCCCGGCGGTTTAACAGATCAATATCGCGCAATTCAAGTATCCTTGAAGTGTATTCATAAAATACTTCGCCGGTAAAAGGGCGATACCGGAATGTTCCATCTACCTCATCGCTGGCAAAAAAAGTGCTGTAAAGTACCTGCATACCAGTATCATTAGTACTGTCATCAACCTTTACAAACTCAAACCATGTGTTCCGGGCAACCTGCTGAAGCAGGAAATCCTGTCGATATACATTGGTATCAATCATTGCACGGTAGGTTTCGGGTTGGTCATATTCGATGATCTCCGTCTGGGCAATGGTAAAAATATATCTGTTGCCGGAGTATGCTAAAAACTCATCGAACTGTTCGGGACGAAAAACCTGTAAAGGATATTCATTCAGATGATGAAACATAGCTGACAGAAAAATACTGTCGGCCTTTTCTGTATTGAGGTCATTGAGAAAGTCGCTTTCGCTGATATCAGCAGGATTATCAAACTGCGTTTCAGGCTGAACGGGATCAAACGGATAATAATAAAGAAAAGTATAATTGTGAGGTACAACCATTACTGCCGGTTTGATTTCTTTTTCCTTTACAAATCGCTGAGCAAATCGATATCCGGGCATACATGATGAAAGAATCAGCATCAGCAAAACTACCGGGAGGATAATTGTATTTCTGAATGTACTTCGCATCAAATAGTAAACGTAGTTATTTATGAATTATTTGATCATTCCTGTAATGCAGCCAGTTTATTCCCAAGAGATTTACCGTACTCAATAGCCTGCTCAAATTCATCTTCATGAGGAGTAAATTTTATAAATACTCCTTCGCCCTGCACATCCAGCTTAAGGTTGGCCAGGTTTGAGTTGATGAGTTTCGGGGCTTCACCACTCCAGCCATAAGAACCAAAAGAGCCGGCAATCTTACCCCTGTCGCGTATAGGATTGATAACCGCGAATATACGGTAAATGGGCAGCAAAATATTTTGATTGATGGTAGGACAACCCACCACAATCCCTTTACTTTTTGCTACACGTTCATCAATATCACCCAGGGCCATGGTTTCTATATCAGCAACTTCTACATCAAAATCACCGGTGCTCTTTATGCCTTCTGCAATTTTTTCTGCAAGCATTCCGGTGTTCTGGTAGGCAGAAACGTAAGGGATGAATACATGGGTTTTTTCAGGTCTCTGCAATGCTTCGCGGGCATATTCTTCTGATTTATCCACCCACTTTTTCCATTGGGTTAGCAACAACGGCCCGTGCCCGGTAAGAATACCGTTGATCTCAAGCGGACGGATCTTTTCAATGGCCTTAAGCATAAACTTGCTGAAAGGCTTTAAGATCACATCAAAATAATACTTAAAAGCATCATCAAAATCGCCCACCTGGTCATCATACATCTTATGATCACAATAGTGGCAGCCGAATGAATCGCAGGTGAATAAATATTTATCTTCTTCAAGATAGGTATACATAGTATCGGGCCAGTGCAGGTTTGCCGCTGAGATGAAACGCAGGGTTTTGTTGCCAAGGTCGAGGGTTTCACCATCTTTCACAACAATATGCTCAAAGGGCTTGCCCATAAAATCTTTCAGATAATTGATGGCCAAACGGCTTCCCACTATTTTTGCTTTGGGTGCTATTTCAAGCAGGCGTTCCAGGTTGCCACTGTGGTCGGGCTCGGTATGATTCATTATAATGTATTCAATCTCCGCAGGGTCGGTTACCTGTTTGATCTTTGCCAGGTAGGTATCCCAGAATTTCGCCTTGCTGGTTTCAATAATAGCCTTCTTTTCAGCATTGATGAAGTAGCTGTTGTAGGTGGTGCCATAAACGGTTTCCATCACCACATCGAAAGTAACAATATCATAATCCAGAATGCCTATCCACTTTACATCCTCATTAATATCCAATACCTGTGTATCGGGTACTTTAACATCTTTCATTATTGATCAGATTTTATTTTTTACAATTTTTTTTTACTCAAAATCCAGTGTGATCTGCTTTGTATCAAGATCATCGCGGTTGTCGGTATCCTTCATTACCGAAGATTTGGTTTCTGCTTCAGCACTTTTACCATTTGCATCACCTTTATTGTTTTCCGGTTCAGGTTCTCTCTGCGGAATCACATCGGGAATCTCAGGTTCAAGCCACTCAATTGATTTCACTTCACCTGATGTTATCCTCTTCCCTTTGGCTTTAAATCCTTTTACCCCGATAAACTCATGCACATCAATCACTTCTTCTGTCTTTTGCTTTCTTCCTTTGGGCACCAGGTTCACTTTTAACCGGGGATATGTAGCCAAAGAAATTGAGATTAACCTGTTTTCAGGATCTTCACCAATATAACTCTGAAACTTATCAGAAAGTTCAGGTTGGAAGCGTTTAATGTAATGCTGTCCGGATTCAGCATCAAAATAAACTGCAGTAATGATCCGCTCCGGATTAAACTTTTCTATGAGAACCGGTGCATTCTCAAAATGGAGCGACATCTCATACCCGGTAGTACGGTAATTCCCCGACGGGAACATGGAAATGATCTTGTCATCCCCCTTAAAAGCTCCGATGTATTTACCACGTTTGTCTACATTGAGCCGCAGTACATTTTCATCGAACCAAAGGTTTAAAGCACTCAGGGTAGAAACGCCCTGATCCTTGAGCACGACTTTACGCACCTGGTGTTTGGTGAGCTGGTTTCCGGATGCTCCCCGTCCTTTTATGGCCAGATCGCTGAAATCCAGGTCAAAAACCGGCTTCTTAAGTTTGGGTTTGTGACGCAGATATACGGTAACCACCTCTGCTTCGCCATTGGGATTGGCGGTAAAATATAACACTTTGGTGCCTTTGGTACCTTTGGTAAGAGAGTACTCTTTATCGCGGGTTACTCCTTTTACAAAAAACCGCTTCATATAGATGGCGCCCCGTGGGCCATCCTGGTAAATCATATTATAAATGGTGCGGTCATCGTTTCTTTCAAATACATCAATATGGATGATATCCTTTCCTACAAAAGATTTTTCAGAAACTTTTGTTACCACGAAGGTACCATCGCTGCGGAACACAATTATATCGTCAATATCGGAGCAATCACAAACAAACTCATCTTTTCGCAGGGCTGTACCTGCAAAACCTTCCTCACGGTTTACATAAAGTTTTACATTGGCAACAGCCACCCTTGTGGCTTCAATATTTTCAAAGGAACGGATCTCGGTTTTACGGTCACGTCCTTTACCGTATTTTTCTTTAATGCCTTTGAAATACTTGATAGTAAAATTGATCAGGTTGGCCAGGTTTTTATTTACCTGTTCCAGTTTTTTCTCCAGTGAGCGTATGATCTCATCAGCCTTGAGGGCATCGTATTTCGATATTCTTTTGATCTTTATTTCAGTGAGATGGATGATATCATCGCGGGTTATTTCACGGTAGAACTGTTTTTTGAAAGGCTCCAGGCCTTTGTCAATGGTTTCAAGGACAGCTTTCCATGTTTCACACTCTTCAATATCGCGGTAAATACGGTTCTCAATGAATATTTTCTCCAGGCTGGAATACAACAGCTGTTCAAGTAGTTCATGCTTCTCAATTTCCAGTTCCTTTTTCAGCAGATCAACGGTATGATCAGCGGAGATGGCCAGTATTTCACTTACCCCAAGGAAACGGGGCTTACTTCCTTCAATTACACAGCAGTTGGGCGATATGCTTACTTCACAATCAGTAAAAGCATACAGGGCATCAATGGCCTGATCGGGAGAGATATTTTGACCCAGATGTACAACGATCTCTACGTGCTGTGCCGTATTGTCTTCAATTTTCCTGATCTTGATCTTTCCTTTTTCATTGGCAGTAACAATACTGTCAATCAGACTAACTGTAGTAGTGGAAACAGGAATTTCAGTAATAACCAGTGTTTTTTTATCCTGTATGCTGATCTTGGCACGAACTCTAACCTTGCCCCCTCTTAATCCGTCATTGTATCTTGAAAAATCAGCCTGTCCACCGGTAAGAAAATCGGGATAAATCTCAAATTTCTCACCTTTCAGATAGGCGATGGAAGCGTCAATCAGTTCATTAAAATTGTGGGGAAGGATCTTGGATGCAAGACCAACGGCAATACCTTCTACCCCCTGAGCCAGCAACAGAGGGAACTTTACCGGCAAACTCACCGGCTCTTTGTTTCTTCCGTCGTACGATCCTTTCCATTTTGTGGTTTTGTGATTAAACACCACATCCAGGGCAAACTTCGAGAGCCTTGCTTCAATATACCGTGGAGCGGCCGAGCTGTCGCCGGTAAGAATATTTCCCCAGTTTCCCTGGGTATCTATCAAAATATCTTTTTGCCCCAGCTGTACCAGTGCATCGCCAATAGCAGCATCGCCATGGGGGTGATACTTCATGGTATGCCCAATGATGTTGGCAACCTTGTTATAGCGGCCATCATCCAAATCTTTCATGGAATGAAGTATCCTTCGCTGAACCGGCTTCAGGCCATCCAGAATTTCAGGCACGGCGCGTTCAAGGATCACGTAGGAAGCGTAATCCAGAAACCAGTCTTCGTACATTCCTGAAATCTTCGTAACCCTGTCGGTCGGTTCCACATCCGACCCTTCAGGAGAAATATCTTCAGGAATATCCCGGTTTTTGTCAGGATCTTCAGGTAAATTATTTGTATTATCGTCCATTAAATCAATTCAGAATAATTCTTGGTTTTTCTTTATCCGCAACGATCAAAAACCCTGTCCGCGGAGAACCTGCAGGGAAACATGCAGGTTGATAAAGAAGTGCAAAGGTAATAATAATTGGCAGCCTTTTCAGGTCATTTACCATCAAAAATTCTAATCATTTCATAAATCTCAGCAGTAAAACTTCCACGGCAAGAAAAATCAGTGCCAGCAATACAAACAGTTTCCAGAGTTGTTTTCCGTCTCTGAAAGATTCCATCTGACTTTCAATAGAAATGTTGTCTGGTTCAAATACGGTAATGTTTTCTCCTGCATCGGAAAAAGCAGTGAGTTCGGCCGGGGTGTAAGTTTCCATGAGTGATTCTCTGCGATCGTAATTCAGGGAAAGAAATCTATGCAGCTGTTCTCCTTGCATGAGCCGGTAATTGCCTGCCTCGGGTATTTGTCCGTGAAGGATCAGTTGGGTGGTATTGCCCGTGGTCTGTATCTCCGGAATCACTTCCATTCCGGTTCCCCGGATGCGGAAAACCTGATCTGTTGTCAATACAGTATTTCGCAGATTTACCGGTTGTTCACTTCCAAAGATATGATACAGGGCTTCAGAAGCACCGCTATGCAAAGCAATGTTATAGATCGTAGGAACAAACATGGCATGCCTTTGAAAATTACTGAATGTATCGCTTGCGGGCACCGATGAGAGATAAACCCGGCCGCTGTAAACCGGAGTTGATGTAAAAAACGGATTACCGTTCTGCAATTGCATAAGCCAGGTATCGGCCGCCCGGCTTTGCCGGTTAATGATGTAATACTGCTCAACCCCTGGCAGATCGATGTTATCGGGTATCTGGTCAAAAACACCGGCATACAGGGGATGCATCTCATTGAGAGCAGAAACGCGGGTACTTACCGTATCAAGACTTTGCAGCGTATTCACATTGATTGAACTGAGAAACCGGTTATAGGAATCCAGTTCGGCCCTTTGAGCAGGAAAGATAAGGATATTTCCACCGGCTTCCAGGTACCTGCGTAATTCCAGCGAAAGGCCCTCTCCTATGGTGCGGGGTTCATTGAGAATAATAAGGCTCTGACCGGGAAAAACAGAAAAATCGAGTTCAGAAATATTTACATTCCTGGCCACTAAGGCTGTATCTGCCCTGAGCAGTGCACTGATAAAAGGATTGGGGCTGTCCTGGTTAATTACCAGCACAGGGATCCGGTTATTTACAGTAAAACTGAAGTAAAACTGGTCGTCGAAGGTAACGGGGTGATCAGTGATCTCTACCCTGCCCTGCTGGTGGGCATCGGGTCCGATGGTCCATGTCAGCGGCACATCTGCACCGGAACGCGGTCGCACATCAAAAGTAGCCACCGAACGTTGTGTGTCGTTAATGTACAGTCTTACGGGCTGATTCTCCATGGGCTCATCAGAATCATTAAAAATATGCACCATCAGCGTAATGGTTTGACCGCTCATACGCACTGGGCTTTCGATCCAAACCGAATCAATAAAAAGGTTCGCCGGTTGCTGCGACTGAAAAGGAACAAAAAACCGGTTGTGCAGGGTGTCAGGCTCCAGATCAGCCGGATCAAGAATATTTTTCTGAAAATCACTCAACACAAAAGCAAACCTGTTTACTTTGCCTGCCTCCTCATCGAAGAGGGCAGTTTGCCGGTCCATTATTTCAGGGATGGTTCTTATAGCAGGACTGAATTCCACCTCATTCAGCATGGTGAGAAACTCTTCGCGGCTCACAAAACGCTGGTGCCGTCCTTCCAGATCATTATTGAGCAACTGGAAGCGGTCTGCAGGGCCAAAGGTCTCCACGATTTCCCTGGCCGATTCCCGTGCATGATCGAGCAGGGTACCATAGGGTGATGCTGCTTCCATACTGAAGGAGTTATCCACAAAGATACTCAACCGGTTACCGTCAGGTGCGGGCCCCGCATCATCGGCAGGGATATAAGGACGCGCAAAAGCCATCACCAGGAAAACGATGGCAAGCATCCTGGAAATAAGCACCAGCAAATGACGCAAACGTGCCTGTCGTTCTGTTTCATCAGTGATTTGCTGTAAAAAGGCAATATTGGAAAAATACTCTTTACGGTATCTCCGGAAATGGAATAAGTGAATGATCACCGGAATAGAAACAGCAAAAAGGGCAAGCAAAAACAAGGGATGTAAAAAACTCATAGAGTGAGCAGGGCTTAATAAATTAACAGTTTTAAAATCAACTACAATAATTCAAGCAAAAATACAGGATATTGTTTAATGATCTTACATATACCTCGGGTGTTGTGTTTTAATATTTCATAAATGGAGGGTTAGATTTTGGGGGAAAGGGAAGACGGAAAACCGGAGACAGGAGGACGGAAAACGGAGAACGTGAGCAAGAAAGTGAGAAATTAGGAAAATAAGAAAGTAAGGAATTTTAAACAACTCCGTGCACAAATTGAAGTCGTACCCGGAGAAAAAATCACACCGTGATTTTTCAAACTGCGTCTCTTGCGGCTTTGCGAGAGAAAAACTTTCGTACGTTTTCGGCTAAATAATTTTTTTAACCATATAGGGCAAATAAGGAGTTAAAAGACATATAAGGAAAGGGGAAAAACAGGAAAATTTGAAAATAATTAAATGCCTAATGTACCGAAGAGATCTTTAATTCCTACCTCGCTCAAGATGACAGTATTGGTCGGGCTGATAAAAAACAACAGCAACACCTTACAATACTCCTTCTTATAAAATTTATTAAAAAATAAAAACCCGTACAATAAACAAAAAAGCTTAAAAATGCTTGTATTCTTAAATAAAAGTGTACATTTTAGAAAAACATCATTCCTGTTTTTATATGTCTTGCTTTTATGATAGGAATAATATTTAGTATCTTGCATGCTTTTATTTATTCAATTTATATTCATCTTAAATCAAATCAATAATATTTCACTTTGCTGGTCTTCAGCATATCCAAAACACTTTTATTAATCATTCTTAAATTATGCGATTCTTAAAATTTACTCTTATTCATGCTGTTATCGCTGTTTTATTCGCGATCAGTATTCCTGTGAAAGCACAGGACTTTACCATTACACCCAATCTGCAGGAAAGATTGAGCAAAAGCGAATCTGATGAAAAGATCCGTATCAATATCCGTTTGGCAGATCAATATGACTCTGAGCTTCTCCGCACCAAAACGGCAGGTGTTACCAACCGTGATGAGAGAAGGGAAATTGTAACCGGAGAATTGAAAACCTTCTCAAAAAACAGTCAGAAAGACCTTATGGCCTTTCTGAACGGTCAGGAAAAGAGTCTGCAGGTAGAAAATATCATGCCTTTGTGGATTGTTAATGTGATCAACTGTTACGCCACTCCTGAGGTCATCGCGCAATTAGCAGAATTTCCTGAAGTAATCAGGGTAGACTATGACCAGGTTCGTCAGCTCATCGACCTTAGTGATGCCCAAACTCCTGTTGCCGAATCAGACGCACTGGATTTCAACCCAAATACAGCCTGGAACGTTGATTTGGTAAACGCCCCTGATGTATGGGAGCAAGGTTTTACAGGTGAAGATATAATCGTGGCCGTGTTGGATACAGGAGTAAACGCTAACCACCAGGACCTTTCGGGCCGCATGTGGGTGCATCCCGAATTTCCCAACCACGGATATAATTTTGTTGATGATAACAATAACACAACAGATAACCAGAGTCATGGAACACATTGTGCCGGAACCGTAGCAGGTAACGGTACCGCAGGAACCACCACAGGAATGGCTCCCGGCGCCACCATCATGGCGCTTAAGGTGCTGAACGATTCGGGTGGTGGTACAGAAGCCGGTGTATGGACTGCCATCCAGTTCTCTGCCGATTACGGAGCACATATAATGAGCCTTTCACTGGGATGGCAACATTCATGGGGACCCGATCGTTCGGCATGGCGCACAGCAATGGCCAATGCCATGGAAGCAGGAGTTATTGCAGCCGTAGCAGCAGGGAATGAAGGCGGTTGGGGCGGCGCTCAGCCACCGGCCAACATTCGCACACCCGGCGATTGCCCTGCACCCTGGTCGCATCCCGACCAGATTGCGGAAGGCGGAAATTCTGCTGTAGTTACTGTTGGTTCTACCACACAAACTGATGCCATTTCAAGCTTCTCATCCAAAGGACCTGTTACCTGGCAAAATATTGCCCCTTTTAATGACTACGCATACAACCCCGGCACCGGACTCATCATCCCCGACCTGGTGGCCCCCGGTAGCGATATTCTATCTCTGGTGCACAACAACAATTCAGGATATACCGTAAAAAGTGGTACTTCAATGGCAGCACCAGCCGTAGCCGGTGTTATGGCGCTTATGCTTTCCAAAAATCCAGGGCTTACTCCTGAACAGATTAGCCAGATACTGGAAGAGACCGCGGTTCCGATGTCAACATCTAAAAGCAATACTTTCGGAAGCGGAAGAATGGATGCCCTTGCAGCTGTTGAAGCTACTCCTTTCATGGGAATACGTTTTGTAGATTACACGGTAAATGATGAAGACGGAAATAATGACGGAAACATCAACCCCGGTGAAGGTATTCTACTGGGTGTTTCCATGGAAAATCCAACAGAGGAAGATATCAGTGATGTATCGGTAACTATCAGCACCGAATCAGAATTCATAACTATAACAAACGATTCAGCTGAACTGGGAGCTTTTGCAGCTGGCGAACAGATCAGTTTTGATGATCTTTTCAGTATGGAAGTCTCCGACATCATACCGGGCAACTACGAAATATCCTTTACCCTGAATGCTACTTCTCCTGATAGTGAAGACATGTGGCGCAGTAGCTTCAAAGTACTGGCTTTTGCTCCCAGGCTGGAGTTTCTTGAAATCGTTGTTGACGACAGCGAACTGGGGAATGATAATGGTCGGCTGGATCCCGGCGAAACAGCCATGGTAATGATGCCCATACAAAACACAGGACAACTGCTGAGTGAAGATATCAACTTCCAGATTTCATCAAACAGTCCGTGGATCATTTTCACCAGCGATCTGGAACTGGAACTCAACGGACTGAACCCAGATGAAACAACTTATGCCGCCTTTGAAATTACTGCCCTTTTCCAGACTCCACTCGAAAATATTGCAGTTCTTGATTTTACTGCCGGTTCAGGAGCCTATGAATATGAAGGCAGTAAAGACCTTGTTATCGGTAAGGCACCCATGTATAGCGAAGGAGATATCCCATCAACATACAATACAAATGTTACCACCGGAAGCAGTTCTATTGACCCGGGAGTTCTTACTGTGGAAGTGCCTGAGGGTGCCATAATCACATCGGTAGATGTGGAATATAAGATCACATCGCAGGGTGGAGCCTGGATGAGTGAACAACGGTCTTTATTGAAGTGTATTACCGAAGGTGGTACTACCGAGAGTGAAGTTACCAGTGGACCTTCTTCAAATTCTGCCGGCACGCACCATTATATCCGTAGCGGCCTGGATATTGCCAATGAAGTGGAAGCCGGTCAGGATGTCGTTTTTGAATTGCATGTTTTCCGTACATGGGGTGGATCAGGTTCAAACACTGAATATGCATTTGTTCCCAACAATACATGGAAAGTGATTGTACATTATGAACTGAGCCAACGCGACGTAACTCTGCGTATCGTAAACCAGATCGGTGAAACGGTTGATGATGCCCAGCTGGAGATAAACGGTGAGACAAAACAAACCGATCAGAATGGCGAAGTGGAATTTTACCTTTCTGCCGGCAGCCATGTGTATAACTTCAGTGCTTACAAACACAGCGATGTGGAAAACGGGGTATTTACCGTTACAGATATCAACTCAGTAAATGAAATACTTGTTGAGCGCCTGTTTGGTGTACTCTTCAATATTACTGATACAGATGGAGAAACTTTTACTGGTGCAACCATTTTTGTTAATGATGAATCCGTTGATAGTACAGAAGTAGAACATCTGGAAAACGGTCTTTATAATTATGAGATCTCTGCACCGGATTATCAAACCGTAACCGGTGGTATATTTATGAACAATGCCGATGTAGTGATCAATGCCACCATGGTACCCGAAAGCGGCACAAATGTAAATGAACTGGCCGCCGGTGCCATGAGTATTTATCCCAACCCGGCCCAAAATCAGGTCACCATTGGGTATGACAACCCATACGGAGAAAAACTGAATATTTCCCTGGTAAATCACCTTGGGCAATCCATTAAAATACTTGATACAGGAGTTGCTGAAGGGTATAATCAGATTGAGATGGATCTGACGGGTATAAAGTCAGGCGTTTACTTCATTCGTATTGAAAACGGAAGCGAAGTGATTACCAGGAAACTAGTAGTTCAATAGGTTTACCTGCTTTCTAATTAAATAAATTTTAGGCCCGGCCCGGCAATCTTCACAGATTTTTCAGGCCGGGCTTTCTCTTTGAATTTTATGCTATTCAAACAATAGCATTACCTTTGCAAAAATTTTTTGACCGTGGAATTTCAGGAACTGAATATCAGCAAACCGCTTCTTAATGCCCTGGATGATATGGGCTTTGATAATCCCACCGATATCCAGGCAAAGGCTTTTCCCATTATCATGTCGGGCAGAGATGTGGTAGGTATTGCACAAACGGGTACCGGAAAAACGCTGGCTTATCTTTTACCTTTACTAAGGCAGTTGCCCTTTTCTGAACAAAGACAACCCAGGATTCTTGTCATGGTGCCCACACGCGAACTTGTTTTACAGGTAGTGAATGAAGCCAGCAAGCTCACTGCTTATATGAATGTGCGCATCGACGGAGTATATGGTGGTACCAACATCAATACCCAGAGTGAACGAATTTACCAGGGTGTAGATCTGCTGGTGGCCACACCGGGCCGGCTGTTCGACCTGGTAATGAGAGGAACACTCAGGCTGAAATCCATTCAAAAGCTGGTGATCGATGAAGTGGATGAGATGCTCAGTCTGGGTTTCAGACACCAGCTCATAAGCATCCTGGAGTTGCTTCCCGAAAAACGGCAAAACCTGATGTTTTCCGCAACCCTTGCAGATGAAGTGGAAAGTATAATCATCGACTTTTTCAACGAGCCGGAATGGATTGATATTCATTACCGGGGTACTCCCATTACCCGGATCAGTCAGAAATTATATATGCTGCCCAACTTTGCTACCAAATACAATATGCTTAGTCTTTTACTGGAGGAGTATGAAGTTTTTGAGAAAGTCCTGGTGTTTACTCCTGGCAAAAAGGTAGCTGATAAGCTTTTCAATAAACTTACCCACAAGTATCCTGATCAGCTTGGCGTGATCCACTCCAACAAAAGTCAGAACCAGCGCATCAATACCCTGGAAGACTTCAGAGAAGGGAAATTTCGCATCCTGCTTTCCACCGACCTTGTAGCACGTGGGGTTGATATTTTTGAAGTAAGCCATGTAATCAACTTCGGATTGCCGGAAATACCCGGGGCTTATATTCACCGCATTGGACGCACGGGGCGGGTTGATAAAAAAGGAATTGCCATATCGCTGGTGGGATATAGTGAAAAGGAAAAACTGGAAGCCATTCAGCAATACATAAAACAGGAAATTCCGGTTGAACCCCTTCCCAAAGATCTTATCATAAGCGACACCACGGATGATGATCCCGATGAAAAACCCAAAGGCGATAAAGCCTATCTGAAACCGGTTACATTGAATCAGGGTGGCGGAGCGTTCCATGAAAAGAAAAAGAAAAACCAGAAAGTGAACCTTGGCGGACCGGGTAGGAAGAAACGGCTGGCATTGAAGAAAGGGAAGAAGAAGTAGAAGACCGAAGTCAGGAGACCGAAGCTGAGGGCAATAGCCCGAAGTCCCTAGAGCCAAAGGCGATTCGGGAACCGAAGACCGAAGAAAAGAACTAAACATCTAAACTTTTCAACCCATAAACCTATAAACCAATCAACCCATAAACCCTCTTAAAACATTCCCTTCACAAACTCATCCACGCTTATATTGTGGAAATATTCGTGGAAAGGTACGGTTGACAGTTTTTCGCGGATGGCAGTTTCGTTATGTGGTGTGTCTTTCAGCAGTTCTTCCACCTGGGCGATATCATGCTTATTGAAAAAGTCACCAAATATCTTTATATCTTCAATTATCCCCTTTCTCACATTCATGTGAAGTTCAACAAATCCACCTTCACTTTTAAAGGCTTTCTGGAGTTCATAACCCGGTGAATGACCGAAATTCCATTCCCATGTGCCGTACTTTTTATCAACCAGTTCATTAATGTTACGGATATCTTGTTCAGTGAATTCATAGTGAACGCTGCCTTCAAAGTTTTCCATAATATGGTTCATAATATGATCGCGGAATTGCAGTACATCCATTTCCTGTTCCAGGTGTTCACTAATGTTGGTTACCCGGCTTCTAACACTTTTTACAGCCTTGTCCTGGTATTTCAGCGGGTTTATCTTCAGCGCCATATGCAAATCATTCATTACGGATGAGAACAAAAGAGTACCATGCCTTAATATCCGGTCTTTGAAGATGTGTTCGGCATTTCCCGAAAATTTTTTCCCTTCAATGGTAAGATCGTTACGCCCTTCGAACCTGGCATTCACTCCCAGTTTCTGTAAAACTTCCAGGATAGGAACTGTATAGCTTCTGAAATCGGCAATTTTATCCTTTCCGGCCTGTGCATTCATGATAAATGTAAAATTCAGATTACCCAGGTCGTGAAAAACTGCTCCACCACCCGACAGTCTTCGGATTACCGTAATATTCTTCTCTTTCACATAATCCACATTGATTTCGGCAAGGGTGTTCTGATGTGTACCTACAATGATGGCGTTTTCGTTGCGCCATAGCATGAAAACATTTTCCTTGAAATTTTTCAGTACATATTCTTCGGCTGCCAGGTTAAAAGCAGGATTGGTGTGTTCGTGAGCGATGCAGTACATGAAGGTTTAGAGGTTTAGGGGTTTAGGGGTTTAGATGTTTGGCGTTTGGCGTTTTTGGGAATAAGTTGATGGTTTATTAGGTTATTGAGTTTATAGTTTGCAGTTTTTAAACAGGGGCAAAAGTAAAAAGTTTTGCATGAAGGGAAAAAACCGGAGGCCTCGTTTAAAAGAGACCTCCGGTTTTACATTGGAAAAATCGAAATAATTAATTGATGATCACTTTGCGTATAAGGTTACCATTGTTGAAGTTTATCATGTACACTCCGGGTTGCAATCCTTCAAGATCGAAGGAAATTTTGGTATCTGAATCTGCTGCAACAGTTTTCTCTCGAACCAAATGCCCGTGCACCGAGTAAAATGATACCTTCACATCAGTTGTTTGACGTTGGTCAAATTCTATCCAAAGTTTATCCTGAGCCGGATTGGGATAGATCAGAATTTCAGTTAATCCGGGAATCAGTTCCACCGATGTCACATCCTGGAAATTAGCAACCAAAGCTATTGGCCCCATTACCTCGAGCACAAACTCTTCTTCTTCTGACCAAACGTAATCACCTTCGGTCCAGTTTACAAAAATGAAATTTTCTGCAGAAATAGCCTGAATTGTTACTTCGCTATAGTGCTCGTAAATACCGCCACCTATTACTGTTCCACCATGGGCCGGTTCGGCAGTCAGCTCAATCTCATACTGGTTGAGAGCAAAAACAGCATGGATATTATGATCAGATGTGATGTTCTCAACAATAAGTTGAAAATCAATAATCTGGTCCATTACAGATTCCCCGTCAAGGGTAACATCCTGCAAATGACCGCCCTCTATATGATCAAACTGTATGGTAAGATCAGAACCATGCTCAACCGTAACATCTCCTTCGGGATCAGTAAAACCAGGACCTTCCCATGTAATGGTCATGGTGTAGGTCGCAATCCCGGTTGTAAAGCCTTCGGGGCCGGCCCATTCGCTTTGCTGTTCGGCACTGCAAATGGCTTTCACATAAAACTCATAGGCTGTATTTTGCTGAAGATTTTCAAGAAGCAAAGGCTTTTCGGTTATTCCTTCAATGAGATTACCTTCTGTTGCAGGATTGAATCCTGCTTCACCCCACAGCACATGCCATATAATTTCTGTACCTGCACTTACCCAGTCCAGCTCGGCACTGGTGGTGGTAATATTATCAACACTGAGTGCTGTAGGTTCAAAACATTCGGTATATTCCTGGTAAACAGAAACATCATCCAGACTCCAGCCATTGATACTGAAAGAGTTCTGACCATGAGCGCGGAAACGTAACTGGAAAAGTTGTCCCTGCATACCTGAAAGCACAAGCGCTTCTTCAACAAACTCAACATCATTTCCTGAAAGTCCTTCATTGGTATAGTTTTCAAGCAATACCCATTCATCATCTTCAAATGCTTTATACTCAACCGACATTTGCTCCAGGTTGGCATTATCATAGTTATTCAGGAACAATACATAGTCCACTTTCACTGCTTCTTCTGTGTTGGAAGCGTCAAATAAAGGGCTGGTGAGTGCAAAAGAGTAGCCCACCTGCGAAGGACTCCAGCTAAACATA
The DNA here is from genome assembly GCA_046261715.1 of Bacteroidales bacterium. Taxonomy (GTDB): domain Bacteria; phylum Bacteroidota; class Bacteroidia; order Bacteroidales; family UBA7960; genus SKVR01. The sequence goes on along the minus strand of JBHEOF010000012.1, from coordinate 24,323 downwards.
GCATGTGGAGTGCCGGATTGAGATGATGGTGGCGGATAGGTACTTCCAAAGCCCCAGTTCCCCTGCCCTATCGGGAATGACCAGCACTCAACAGAATTACCGTCAAAAGCCTCGGTAAAGGGAAGTGTGAAGATGTCGCAGATAGTGGTAAAACTTGTCGGTCCTACCCACAAGCTTTCATCATCCTGTCCACAATAAGTACGTATATATACATCATAAGATGTAACAGATTCAAGATCGGTAAGTTGATAGGATGTATCCGTGAGTCCGTCGACCAGCGTGCCGCTGTTATCAGGGTTAAACCCAACGGGGCCCCATGCAAGTTGCCAGATGGTTTCTTCACCCACCTGATCCCAGCTTATATCAGCTGAGCCGGCAGTTACCTGGCTTACATTCAGATTGACAGGCGCCGGACATGTTGCCAGTGTGGTAAAGCTAAGCGGACCGGTCCAGATACTGGAATCTTCATCCCCACAATCGGCCCTTACGTATACCTGGTAGGGAGTATATACATTCAGCCCTTCAAGCAGGTAGGTTGTTTCCGCAATACCACTCACCAGGGTACCCTGAGTATACGGATCAAAACCCGGGTTACCCCATACAATATCCCACAGCACCTCATCGCCCACTGCATTCCAGCTCAACAGAACACTTTCTGTGGTGATCTCCTCAGCTACCAGTTGTGAAGGTTGGGGGCATGAGAACGAATACACATTGAAGTTATCAATCACCCACCGGTTAAGGTTGTAAGAATTTTCTCCTTCCGCCACAAAACGAACCATAAATGTGTGCCCTAATGCCTGCTCTGTAATATCGATCATGTATGTTTCCCAGGGAAGATCATCGCCAGAGTTATCAAATGTCGTAACATCAACAAACTCTTCACCGTCATACACCTGGATAATAAGTTCTTCAAGAGTACCGGTTGAATAATTATCGAGCATCATATCAAATTCCATTGCAATGGCATTGCCGGGAATGTTCCCGTCAAGGGGAATACTTTCAAATGCAAAAGAATAATTGTTTGCAGTCGGGCTCCAGTAAAACTGCACACCGGGAGCGGGATTTCCATTGGCGGAGGTTATTTCCCAATTCCCCTGACCATTTGGAAAAGTCCAGCAATAAGGAATCTCACCGACACTGAAATTTTCAGTAACCGGGAGTTGCGTTACACCACATTGTGTGTATGTATGTGCCGTGCGTCCCAGGGAGTAAATTGTATCTTCAACAACCGTCCAGAGTTTATAGTAGTAGAGTGTTGCTGCATTCAGATCAGAATGTGCAAAAACGGTATCTGTGCCCTTGTATAGTATAATTCCACCCCCTTCAATAACATCATCCACTTCATAGGAAACACCCTCTTCAGGGATGCCAAAACTACCGTTGGGGCTCCAGGCAAGAACAACGTCATTCCCATCATCATTCAATTGCCAGTTAAGGTCAATCTGAGAATCACTCACTCCTTCCGCCACAAAGCCTGACGGATTGGAAGGCAGTGTAAGGTACAATTCGGCAAGAGCAACGGCATGGTGGGCATTTAACCGGCCGGCTCCCAACTGACCAATAAAACCAGGGTTTGCACCATAATGATTGTCAACCGTATTGAGAAGAATATCCACAACATCTTCAGGGGAAAATTCACCGTAAACAGTTGAAAGCATCAGGGCAGCTACTCCGGATACATGAGGGCATGCCATGGAAGTGCCCTGGTAATACGCATATTGATTACTATTAATTGTACTTAAAACGCCACGTTCTGTAACCGAATTTGTTTCGCCGCCGGGAGCGGAAATATCAACCCACGGACCGTAGTTGGAATACCATGATTTAACATCCTGGTTATTGGTACCTGCCACAGAAAAAGCACCTGAATAATAGCCGGGATAATATGCCGCGGAAGAGTTGCTGTTACCGGCGGCGAAGATGGTTATACCCCCGTCCATAGCATCACCACCACCATTGACATTAAAATAATCTATAGCATCGAGTACATTCTGTTCGTAAAAGTTGGGTGAGGTATATCCCCAACTGTTTTGTGATATGGAAGCACCATTATCGGCAGCATAAACCGGTGCCAGATGAAAACCACCACTGCTGCTTGAAGCAAAAACCTGGCATGACATAAGCCGCACACCGTCATTCTCACCCGAACCTCCGGCAATACCTGCAACACCGATGTTGTTATTGCTAACGGCTGCTATGGTACCTGCCACATGGGTACCGTGGTTGTGGGGTTCTATATTGGAACTGTTGTTTACAAAATTAAACCCGATCTCCGACCACATATTACCTGCAAGATCCTGGTGGCTGTAATCAATTCCACCATCAATGATTGCTACAATTACCGCAGAATCTCCCTTTTGCAGTTCCCATGCTTCCTCAAGACTAATATCTGCACCCGCTGTTCCATTTTGCTGGCCGGTATTGTGGTAATGCCACTGATTGTTGTATTGCGGATCGTTAGGTGTCCATCTTTCATTTACAGGGTTACTTTCTTTTTCCAGAATATGAAAATCTGCAATATCATGGCTGCCAATGAGTACCTTCTGAAATTCTGGTTCGGCAATTTCCACCTCGGGCAAACTGCTGTATGCTCTGATTACAGATATGATATCGGCATTCTCATCTATTTCAAGGCGATACCAGAGATGAAAACCCCATGATTTATGCCTTTCGGTAAAAGAATTCTTCAGTGCGGGAGTGTTGAAATGCTGTTGTGCAGTGCGAACGCCAAACTGCTCATTGAGCAAATCAATTGCTGAAATATTGAACTTTACAATCCCGTTTTTATCTGTTTGAAAGGGATTTTTCTCAAGATGCTTTTCCTGGCTCCTTCTGAATTTAATCACCAGGACTCCTTTAACAAAAGCATCTTCATCTATTCTTGAGTAATCAATGGGGGGCCGCTCCCCGTGAACTACACGGTAATTATTGTTTGCAAAAGACAATTGCCCTGCAAAAGAAATAAGGATCAGTAAAAAAAGTAATCTTGCATTCATTGGTATAGGTTTAGGTTAACAATAAATAGAAGTTTATTATTGAGAAATTAACATATAGGCTAATTAATCCTTATGGATTTTTGAAATATTAAAGATAAGGAAAATCTCGAATAGGAATAAAAAGAAAACAATTAAATATGAATGTATTCGGATATTTCTTATAATATTCTCTGTGCCAATTCACCGGTAAGTCTGAAAATATCTATCTCAATAACTTTCATTGAGTATTTCAGATTGATGATCTGGTTTTCAACCTGCAAAGCTGTAAGTTGGGTTTGCCTGAAGTCGAAACCACTTATGGCGCCGGTTTCGAGCTGCCGCCTCGATATTTCAAGGGTTCTTTCGGCAGACTGCAGACTTTGTTGCAGCAAACGATATTGCTGCATATAATTTTCATAAGAATTAAGTAACCGTGCAATTTCCGATTTCAGCATTGCACGGGTGTCATCCATGGCAATTCCGGCACTCTCCTGCTGGAGCATTGCATTGCGAATCTGAGTGGTTTGTCTTCCGCCGTCGTAAAGATTGAACCGCACCCGAACGCCAAAGTCGCCTCCGTAATTTCTTGACGACTCTACGAATCCGAGTTCGCTGGTCTGGCGATTAAATGTATAGGCACCAAAAACACTTACCTGGGGATATCGGTTGCCACGTTCAGCTCTCAAATTGGCTTCTTCCAGCATTTCCTCAAGCCTGGCTCTTTCCATATCATAGTTATTTGCCAGGGCCTTATCAAGAAGAATTTCCGGATTTTCTATACCATCAAGAGCTATATCCGTTTCCGATATATTGGTTTCCAGCATTGGTTCCCGGCCGGAGATACGGTTGATACGGATCTTCAGATCGCGGATAAGCATTTCCTGATTTGAAACTATGCTACTATCTGAATTAAAATCAATAAGAGCCTGGTGGTAGCGGAGCGCATTGCCAGTACCCACTTTACGTTTACGATCTTCCAGATCAAGCCGGAAGGCTGATATCTCAAGAGATTGCCTGAATTTTTCAAGCAACTGCTGTTCTTTTACAAGCTGAAAGTAAGCAAATGCAATATCGGCAACGGTTTGTTCAACCCAGTATTTTGTATCGGTTTCACCCAATCGGGCCAGGTAACTTAATCTGTCGCGTCGGGCAAACATACTGAAGCCGTCAAAAACAGTCCAGTCCATTTCAACAAAAGCATTAAATGATGTATTTACAGCATTGCTGCCGCTGCGTGAATCACCGGTAAAAAAATTGGTTTCCGTATTCAGGATCTGCCATGAACTTTGTGCCCCTGTATTTACAGATGGCAGCATACCTGCATTTCCGGCGGTATTCTGATTTTCTGCCATCTGACGGCTGTTTCGCACAATTTGCAACTGGTAGTTTTCCTTAAGTGTAATTCTTACCAGTTCTTCAAGGCTGTATTGCTGCTGAGCCTGATTATTAAAAGGCCATAAAAACAGTAAGGCAAATAACCACAAGATTTTACTGATCTTCTTTTTCTTCTTCAACATACACTTTCTTTTTAGCAGAAATAAAAGTATAAAGGGCGGGTATTATAAATAGGGTAAGTACCAGAGAAAACAATAAACCCCCAATAATGGCAAGTCCCATAGGAACCCTTGAGTTGGAGGCACCGCTCAGTGATATGGCAAGGGGCAAGGCACCCAATGCTGTAGCCAGACTGGTCATAATAATCGGACGAACCCTTTCGGCAGAAGCATTAAGGACTGCCTGCATCCTGTCTTGCCCTTCCAGTCGTTTCTGGTTTGCGAATTCAACTATCAGGATACCATTTTTGGTAACGATTCCCACCAGTACGATCATCCCTATCTGGCTGAATATATTGATTGTTTGACCAAATATCCATAACGTGAGTAATGCACCGGCGAGAGCCAGCGGTACTGTAAACATAATAATCAACGGATCACGAAAACTCTCAAACTGACCTGAAAGGGTGAGATATATGAGAACAAGCGCAAAAACAAAAATGAGCAGAAGATTTCCGGCACTTTCGGCAAAGTCGGCTGATGTACCGCTAAGAGCAGTAAAGAACGTTTCATCAAGCACTTTATCTGCAACTTCATTCATGGCATCGATTCCATCACCCAGAGTATATCCTTCAGCTGTTGAAGCCGAAACAGTAGCTGATGAATACCTGTTAAATCGTAACAATTGCGGCGGCAAGCTTTCCTGCCTGAAACTGACAAAATTTTCCAGGGCTACCATTTCCCCTGATCCTGTTCGAACCTGTATGCCTGAAATATCCTGTGGTGTAGAACGCTGATGCCTTTCAGCCTGGGCAATAACAAAATACTGTTTCCCATCGCGGATAAAATATCCTACCCTTTGCTCACTGAAAAAAGTTTGCAGGGTTTCGGCAATATCTCTCACCGTAATGCCCATATCAAATGCCTTATCACGATCGATGTCAAGCACCAGTTCGGGTTTGGTGAATTTAAGATCCACATCTACCACATCCAGGGCAGGATGCTGGCGGGCTTCACGAAGAAACAGCGGAAGATATTCCTCCAGCTTCTGCAAATTGGGAGCCTGCAGCACAAACTGCACCTCCAATCCTCGCGATCCTCCCTGCTGTGCCCCGATGGTAGGCTGTTGAACAACGAAACTGCGCGCCATGGTATAATTTGCCAGATCCCGGCGCAATTCATTGGCCAGTTCCATTTGTGTTTTATCGCGTTCGCCCGGGGGCTTAAGCATAACCCGCACAAATCCGCTGTTTACTGATATAGAAGCCCCGAAACCCGGAGAAGTTACCGAAAGAAGATATTCCTTTTCGGGAAGGGTATCAATTAATTCAATAAGGCTCAATTGATAGGCATCCATCATTTCATAGGATGTACCTTCTGGAGCCGTTGATATTATGGTTAAACCACTCTTGTCATCCTGGGGTGCCAGTTCCGACTGAAGGTTTGTAAAAAGAAAATAAATGCCCAAACCCATAATTACTACCACCGGGAAAGCAATAATACGGTATTTCATAAAGCGGTTGAGCCAGCCGGGATAATTATTCAGTATATAATCAATGGGAAGTCTTATGTATCGCAGAAAGCGGTATTCATTATCAGATTTTTTCAACATCCGTGATGACAGCATTACGGTGAAGGTTAGAGATATAAAGGTAGAAATGATCACTGCCCCTGCCACCACCATGGCAAACTCGCGGAATAACCTGCCGGTAAGTCCCTGGATGAAAAATATTGGCAAGAACACGCTCAGCAGGGTGATTGTAGTGGAGATAATAGCAAAAAACACCTGGCGAGCGCCTTTGAAGGCAGCCTGGATGGGCTTCATCCCTTGCTCTATCTTGGCATAAATATTTTCCATCATCACAATGGCATCATCCACAACAATACCTGTAGCAAGAAGCAAGCCCAGCAAGGTTAGCACATTAATGGAAAAACCGGCTACAAAAAGGAAAATAAAGCTTCCTAATAATGAAATGGGTATGGTAATGATGGGAATAAATGTGGTTCGGAAACTTCTCAAAAAGATGAAGATAATGAAAAGTACAAGTAGAAAAGCAATAAAAATGGTCCACTCAACATCGCGTATAGAGCGCCGGATGGGCTCGGTAATATCCAAACCCACACCAATAGTAATATCTTCAGGTATTTCCTGTTTTAACATATCAACCCTGCGAAATGCTTCATCCACAATTTCTATATAATTGGAGCCGGGTTGTGGCTGCATGGCAACACCTACCATTGGGGTAGCACCATTTCCCCGCAAAATGGACTGCTCGTTCTGAGCTGCAAGTACTGCCCTTCCCACATCTTTGAGTCGTATAAGTGTGTTATCGCGGCGGGTAATGATGAGATTATTAAATTCTTCTTCGGTATTCAGTCTTCCATAGGTTTGAATGGTAATATAAGCCCTGTCGCCTTCTACCTGCCCCGAAGGCAGCTCTACATTTTGCCGGTTGAGTGCATTGCGGATATCAACAGGTGTAATATTCAGAGCATGCATTTTATCAGTATCCAATATCAAACGCATGGCATAACGCTTGGAACCCCAGATGATGGTCTGGCTAACACCATCAATGGTTTGCAGCCTTTCTGCAAATACATTTTGTGCAATATCGGTTAGCTCCAACAGGCTTCTTCGATCACTGGAAAGGGTAATGGTCAGGATAGTTTGGGCATCGGCATCGGCTTTGGAAACCACCGGCGGATCGGCATCGGGAGGCAGGTTTCGCACTGCCTGTGCCACACGATCGCGCACGTCGTTGGCAGCATTATCGAGATTTCTGCCCAACTCAAATTCAACTGTTACAGTACTTCGTCCGGTTGAACTTATTGACCTGAGTGTTTTTATTCCTTCTACCCTGTTTATGGCTTCTTCCAGGGGTTCAGTGATCTGTGACTCCATGATCTCGGCACTGGCACCGGGATAATCGGTCCGAACAGTTATTATGGGCGGATCAACACTGGGGTATTCCCTGACTCCCAGACTATAAAACGCCACAAATCCGAATATAACTATAGCAATAGTAAATACTGTTGCCAGTACCGGTCTTTTGATACTTATATCGGACAATGTCATTGGCCGGCCTCCTGGTTTAATTCTTTGATGTCAATGGCGGCACCGTCACGCACATCCATAAGACCGGTTATCAGAACGGTGTCCCCCTCTGATATACCACTGAGTATATGCACACGCCCCCGGGTACGGGTTCCGATTTCCACTTCATGGCGCTCGGCAGTACCGTTTCGCGCCAGATACACCACCTGGGTATTCAGTTCAGAAATAATGGCTTCAGCGGGAATAAGTATTGCATTATTGTTTTGCTCCACATCCATAGTTACCTGGGCGAAATCACCGGGAATGAAAGTGCCGTTTCCATTCTCAATGATACCCCGTAGTTTTAAGCTGCGGCTATTGGGGTTGATAACCGGATCAACAGCATATATTCTGGCCATGACGGTATCCCCGCTCGATGATGAAATCACTTGAACATCTGATCCTTCAGTGGCCAGTGAAGCATATCTTGCAGGAATATCAAAACTTACCTTTAATTTTTGTGTTTGAACGATACGTGTTACCATATCGCCCTGCGAGAGAAAAGTTCCCTGACTGAAATTACGCATTCCAAGTGTCCCGCTAAAAGGCGCCCTGATCTGCGCCAGATCAATGTGCACAGCCAGTTCTTCAATTTGTGCCTTCAGGGTATTTACCCGGGCTTCAGCCTGATCGACATCCTCCTGGCTTGCTCCTTCAATCTCCAGCAGTTGCCGGTTACGATTTAATTCATTTTCTGCAGAAACCAATTGGGCTGCCAGCCCTTGTTTTTGTGCTTCCCACGTGCGACTATCGATTCTTACAAGTAGAGCACCTTCTTGCACAAATTGTCCTTCATCAAAATAAATTCCCAGTACATTTCCTGCTATGGGAGTTCGCAGCTCCACATCTTCCCATGGGAGAAGCTCTCCTGTGG
>JBHEOF010000012.1:0-15874 GCA_046261715.1 Bacteroidales bacterium | reverse complement strand
TACTTATGGTGTAAGGTTCTGTTTCAGCTTTATAACCTTCAGCCAGAACCACCCTTGAACCCTGTTGCTGGTTATCGGCATTGCCGGAGCCACAGGAGTAAAATACGGCCGAGGAAAATAATAATGCAAATAACAAATATTTGCTGCGAAGTAGAAGTGAAGATATGCCTTTGTTTATCATATGAATAAATTTCGTCAGATTTCTTAAACATCTTTTAAACAAGTTATAAGCAAATAGAGTTCATATAAAATGACTTTTTTTAACATAATGAAAGATAATTGGGTTTTATTCCTGATGAAAACATATATGAGTTTAAAAATTGGTCATCTAAAATATTTCCCCAATCAAATAGTTACCTTTATGTCATGATTCATTTTTTGAGAAAATATTTATTTCCGCTATTTATCTTTTCAGGCTTTATCTTTTTTGTATTTATTAAAGAGGCTCATACCCAAAATATGGCGGGTATTGTTTCAGACAGGTACTCCGGGGTTAATCGTGGAATGATCAATCCTGCTTTACTATACCATTCACCCTATTGCATTGATTTCAGCCTGGTTACTGCGCATATTGGCGTGCAAAACAACTACCTGTATCTTCCTGCCGGTGATTTCCGGGCGGGTGATTTTATCCGTTTCCGCTCGCGTATTCTGGAAAACTACGATAATTACTTTTCAGAAAGGCAACAGGAAGAACTTTACAATGGGTTTTTATACGGTCGGCTGCAGGGGCCATCGGTTCGGTTCCGTTATAAAAAACATGTTTTTGCCTTTACCAATGCATTACGAACTATGAGTTCAGCGAATAGTATCCCGGGACATATGTTGCGATTTGCGCGCAGGGGACTTACCTATTCTCCCCAGCATGATATTATTTATACCGAACCCAAACCCTTTCAAATGGCTACCATGGGCTGGCTTGAAGCAGGAGTGAGTTATGCCACCGAATTGCTGGGTCAACGATCTTACAGTCTCACAGCAGGTGCAAGCGCCAGGTTACTGCTGCCTTATCATGCAGCATCAGCGAGATCAAACGAACTGGATTATCTTGTTACTCCCCAGCGCGATGTATTTATCAACAGATTCGATTTTGAAGCTTACGGGGCACTGCCAATGAATTATAATACCCTGGAGTTCACAGGAACAGATAATCTTATCAGGGGTAGCGGTTTTTCATTCGATCTGGGTATTTCATATACAAAAAATTCGCAAAACTTTCGTAAAAAAGGTCGTGACAGGTTATACACTGCTTCACGCGATGAACCGTATAATTACCAGCTCAGTTTCTCATTGCTCGATGTCGGATTTGTGAACATGACACAAAACACACGATATAACAATTTTGAAGAAGTGGCACTGGTATGGGAGAATCCGCAAACAGAAACATATAATAACTTTGACGACATGCTGGATGATATGGAAGAAGGGTTGATTTCAGGTGAGATAACCCGCACCGAAGGAGAATCCTTCAGGATGTATCTTCCCACTGCAGCCAGCATCCAGGCCGATTACAGCCTCGGAAACAACTTCTTTGCCTATTTTCTGTGGGTACAGGATCTGCCGGTTGCAAAAACCCGGGTATCACGTCCTTCTTACATTGGTTTTGTTCCCCGCTATGAAACCCGGTGGTTCAGCATATCTTTGCCCCTTACCCTTCATGAATACAAACTGCCCAGGGCAGGTATTGCACTACGGATGGGCTTTCTTACCATTGGGGCAGAACAAGCCGGTGGAATTCTAAATATCAATGATATGGACGGTATGGATGTATATTTTTCCATACAATGGGGATTAGAAAATTGCAAGCGTAAACCTAAAAGTAAAAATCCCTGTTTGGATTACTGGCATTAATTATAATTTATTGATCATGCTGCGGTGCGGAATAATTGCCTGAAACCAAAGATCATCACCACCAGCATTGCCAGCGCTCCGGCAACTGCTGCAATGACGATAGAAGTAAAATCATTTTGTCGTTTTATAACAATACCAATAAATGCCCAGATAACTGCCAGGGCTAGATACGGATTATTCAGCCGTAAAAGTGCAACAGCAGAAATCAAAGTGCCCGCTCCGATCATAATGATTGCCCAGGCTTCTTCCGGGATACCCCAGCCACCCCAGTTGTAATTAACCAGCAAGGCAGTAACATTGGCGATGGTAGCAATGCATATCCAACCTAAATAAATGCCGAATGTTGCTTTAATCAAACCTGAGGGAAACCCCTTGAGCTGGTAATTGATATAAATCAAAGAAGCCAGCAAAGCCAGCATGATCAAAAGAGATAGTGAAAGTTTCTGGTAATGCCAGGCCACTATCCATAAAGCGTTAAAAATACTGCTGAGCACAAAGGCCCAACCTATGGCTGAAACCAATTCTTTGTTGGCTCCCATAAATTGCATAACGATAAATACAGCCAGCAACAGATAAATGATACCCCATATAGAAAAAGTAATTCCTGCCGGGACAAAAAGATTGGGATACTCTGCTGAAAGTTCTCCTGTTGTTTTTTCATTGATGGGAAGGGCATTGGCAAGGTAATTCATTACAATTACCAGAATAAAAGCCACAAGGTTAAGGATTTTTAGCAACATAATACCAAGTTTTATTTGCACAACCACAAACTAAACATGTGCTGTTATACATGCAAACTTAAGTATTAATCTAATACAATACAATATTAGTTATACTTAATATGTATTCGGCGGATTTTCTACTCCGGAAAACTGATTCAGGTTAGCCGCGGCCTTATTCAGTTCCCATTCCAGTTTTAGGATATTTTCAACACTTTCATAAAAATAAGATAGTTCAAGTAAATAACCTGTAAGACTTAACTCACCCTCTTCCCATGATTTTCTCAACAAATCAGAGCTGTCAACTGATTGAACAAGTGGTTTGTATTCTTTAAGCGTAGCCTGAATACTGATGGCGCTAATATGATACCGTTTCAGATGGTTATAAAACTGTACTTCCTGATCAGATATTAAATTCTCAATGGCATGGGTTTTAGATTTTATATGTTTTAATCTGTTTTTATTCTCCCATAGGGGAATAGAGATACCAACAACGAACCCCCTGAAACTTTCAAAAGTAAATTCTTCACTCACATACCCGGCCGATAAACCAGGCAAATTCAGGGCGACTTGCAGTTTTTCCTGTTTGCGACTTATATCAGCCTCCATTTTCAACCATCGCAAATGGGGAATACGCCTGGCAGTATTTTCATACCATTGATCAAAATCTGAAGGGATTAGAATAACATCAAATGATGTCTCATTCAGTCCAATTTCAATTCCACCATTAAGTCCCTGGAGCTGCTGTAATAATGCCTGCCTGTCAACAGAAATCTGTTCTGATTCCTTTTGAAGGTTGAGAAAATTCAATTTTACCTTATTTAATTCAATGATTCCTGACTGCCCGGCTTCAAACATACGGTTATATGCATCAACCATTTGCCGGGCATGGTCAAGTCTTTTTTCATATTCAATTGCCAGGGCATTCAAATAAATAATGTTCAGTGAAATAAGTCGTGCTTCCAGTAGTAACTCTCTGACCTGCTTCTCATAAATCTGACTCAACTGTTCAATACTGGATTGTGCTATTCTGTTCCTATGTGTATAAGCTGTTGGAAAATCAAAGCTCTGGACAAATGAGATATTTACTTTGTTGCTCAGCTCATCGGGTCTTCCAAAAAAATATGCAAATTCCAGGTCAGGATTAGCAGGAAATATTCCGGTTCTGAAAGAAAGGCTGTCGGCGGCAAGTTGCTGTTGGAGTGCTTTCAGGCCTGTATTGTTTTTCCTGACTTCCTGCAAAACATGCGATATCCCGGATTGAGGAACAGCAGATAAGTATAAAAACATTAATGTTATAAATACCGGAAGAGTTTTCATGGCTTATTATTTTTTTTAATTTCACGACTTTTCAAAATACTATAAACGATAGGCACAAGGTAAATATTCAGGAAAGTAGAAGTAAGCAAACCCCCTAAAATAACCTTTGCCATAGGGCTTTGAATCTCATTACCTGCCACGTCGCCACGCAGAGCAAGTGGAATAAGAGCCAGACCGGCAGTAAGTGCAGTCATAAGTATAGGATTTAGACGGTCAACCGACCCCAGAAGTATACTGCTTTCAATACTTTCCCCGCTACTTTCGAGACGCTGGTAGCGGCTTATAAGCAGGATGCCGTTGCGTGTGGCTATCCCGAAAAGGGTAATAAATCCAATAATTGCCGGTATGCTCAACACCCCCGAAGTAATCCAGATGGCAAAAACACCCCCGATCAGTGCCAGCGGAAGATTGAGCAAAATAATACCTGATAATTTAAGATCTTTAAACTCCTGAAACAATAGCAGAAAAATAACGCCAATGGCCAGAATGGAAGTAATAAGCAATATGCGGGATGCTTGCTCTGCACTTTCAAACTGTCCGCCATATTCAATTCTGTATCCTTCAGGCAGGTTTATTTCGTCACCTATGCGCTCTTTAATCTGGTCTACAGCCTTTGTAAGGCTCCCACCCGATACATTGGCAGAAACAACAAGTTTGCGTTGCACATTTTCCCGACTTATGGTATTGGGTCCGCTTGAAGAAACAATTGACGAAACTTTATCAAGAGAAATATAGCGGTTATCTGCGGTTTGTATTAAAGCATTTCCCAAACCTTCCATATCCCGGGTATAATCTTCATTAAGTCGTAAAATCAGGTCGAAGCTTCTCTGACCTTCATAAATTTCAGTCATTTTTTCTCCTGCAAATGCCTGTTCAACAAATTCAGTAAACTCCCCTACCCTGATCCCATAATGCGCGAGACGTTCGCGATCGGCCCGTAACTGAATCTGCGGCACTTCTATTTGCTCTTCTGTTGTAACATCCACCAGGTTGGGTATATCACGTATGGCTGATTCAATCTGTTTGCCGGTAAGATAAAGTGTGCTAAGGTCTTCGCCGAAGATTTTTATGGCAATATTGGCTCTTGTGCCTGAAATCATATGGTCAATACGATGACCGAGAGGCTGGCCCACAGTAAATGCGACACCAGGCACTGAGCCCAGTTTCTCCCGTATATCTTCCATGAAAGCTTCCATTGACCTTTTATTCAGCTGAAAATTGATATCAATTTCGGCACTGTTGGTAGATTGGGAATGTTCATCAAGTTCACCTCGGCCGGTCCTGCGGGCGGTGCTGGTAACTTCCGGGATTTCTAAAACAGCCTTTTCCAGCAGATTACCAATTTCATTGCTTTTTTCAAGGGAAATTCCCGGCTGACTGACGGCACTAATGGTTAAAGCACCTTCATTAAATTCAGGTAAAAAGCTTCTTCCCATATTAAACAAGGCGAACAATGCAATAAAAAACAAAACCAATGTTCCCATCAGAAACTTTATTTTGTTATTCATTGATCTTTGCAAAGAAGATTTGTACCAACTATTTAATTTTCTGCTCAACCAGGGTTCCTTTACTGCCTTTCTCAAACGGTTCTCATCTGTGAGAAGATAATAACTTAATACCGGCGTCAGCGTCATGGCTACAAGTAATGAAGCTGCCAATGAAACAATAAAAGCAATCCCAAGGGGCTGCAGCATCCGGCCTTCCATTCCTGAGAGGAAGAAAAGAGGAATAAACGCTACAATAATAATCAGGGTAGCCTTTATTATGGATGACCGGATCTCTTTGGAAGTATCAAAAACAATTTTGAGTACAGGTGTTCGCTCTTCAGGTGGGAGTAAAATATTTCGGCGCAGATGTTTATACACATTTTCCACATCAATAATTGCATCGTCTACCAGTGAACCAATGGCGATAGCCATCCCCCCAAGGCTCATGGTATTAATATTCAAATTTAAAAGATACAATACAATTACAGCAGAAAGCAAAGACAAAGGGATAGCGATAAGGGAAATAATTGTAGTTCGGAAACTCATCAAAAACAAAAGCAAAATAATGATAACCAAAATTGCACCTTCTATAAGTACCCTCTGTACATTGTTAATTGCAGTTTCAATGAAATCAGCCTGTTTAAAAATAGATGTATCGATAATCACATCAGGCGGCAGTGATTGTCTTAAATCATTAAGATTGTTTTCAACTGCCTGTGTAAGTGCTATGGTGTTTGCATTGGGTTGTTTTGAGATGGAAAGAATAACAGCGGGGGATGCATTTTGTGAACCATATCCCATTTTTACAGCAGCACCGATTTTAACGTCAGCAACATCATTAACTCTAACAGGTGCTCCATCGGTATATTTCACGAGTGAAGTTCCTAACAATTCAAGGTTATTGGTGCGGGCAATACCACGCACAACAAATTCATTACCGTATTGCCTTATAACACTTCCCTGAGAATTATGACTTATGCTTTTACAGGTTTCTTCCAGTTCTTTTAAACTTACTCCAAAATGTCTCATCCTGTGCGGATCGGCCAATACCTGGTATTGCTTATAATCTCCGCCAATGATTGTAACCTGGGCAACTCCTTCAGTAGCCAGTAATACAGGTTTGATATCCCACTCAGCAATAGTTCTCAAATCGAGCATGTTTGTGCTATCAGCCTGTAATCCAACAAATATTACTTCACCCATCACTGATGTTTGCGGGGCAAGTATTGGAATTCCAATACCGTCAGGAATAAAAGAAGTAACCTGAACCATTTTTTCGCTAACGATCTGTCGTGCCCTGAAAATATCAGTACCCCAGTCAAACTCTACCCAAACAAAAGAAAATCCCTGTGATGATGCTGAGCGAACCCTGCGTACATCTGTAGCACCGTTAACTGACGTTTCAATGGGAAAAGTAACAAGTCGTTCTACCTCTTCTGCAGCCATTCCGTGGGCATCAGTCATAACCACAACAGTAGGCGCTGTTATGTCAGGAAATACATCCACATCCATACGTGATGCAATTTGCAGACCGGCAACCATAAGTACCACAGCCAGTAATATTACCAGCAACCTGTTATCAAGCGACAATTGTAAAATTTTATCTAACATAAATACAGATATTTTTAATGTACGTGACCGGAATGCGGATCAATATTACCGGAAGCTGCCGAAATTTTTACCATAACAGCACCTTTGCTTACAACCCGTTCATTTTCATTTAGCCCGCGTGGTATATGCACATATTGCCCATCGCTGATACCCACTTCTACTTCTCTCTTTTCAAAGCTCTCGGGGTGAATTTGCACAAATACAAAATAATTTCCCTGTTCTTCAATAATGGCTTCAACAGGCACTGCAATGAGCGGTTCCTTTTCATCAGTTTTCAGGTATACATCAAGGATAGTTCCCGGGATCAGACCATGAGTATTCCTTACAGAAAGATGTACAGGTAGTAGATGTGTTGCTGAATGGGTACTATGAGCAAATGATAAAATCCTTCCATTCAAATCAGCCAGGGTATATGTTTTGCTATCAGGCAGTGTAATATTTGCTGTTCCCAATTTGGGAAGTAAATGCCCGTATTGTTGCTGAACCTCCGTTCTAATTACCATTTCCTGATTCTGAAAAACAGTAGCAAGACTCTCCCCGGGTTCAACATACTGGCCATTGCTTACAAAGATCTCTCTGATAAAACCATTTAAAGGACTTCTTACAATCTGACCTGTTTCAGAAAAATTCTCAGAAAGATTTTCAAAAATAACCTTTGCATTTTCATAAGCATTACGCGCCTGCAATACTTCTCTTTCGCTGATGATCTGTTCCTCCGACAAATTGCTTAAGCGCTCATAATCAGCTTTAGCACGTTCAAAGTTATTGCGGGCTTCATGATAGCGTTGCAATGCATTTCCTTCGGCAAGTCCGGCGCCTGATATATTAAACAATGGCTGCCCGTTAACCACCTGAAGACCTTCATACAAATTATTGCTGTTCATCGTAACAATACCACCTGTCATTGCATTCAAGGTCAATTCATTACCTAACGCAGGCATTATCTCTCCGGTGGTCTTTATCACTTTGCTAAGGTTGCGCATTGAAACCGGAACTGTGGCAAAGCTTATTATCCATGATTGTTCTTTGGTAAAAGAAATTGCACCGGGATTTTCGGGAAACCTGTCTTCAGCATCATGAATAGCCTGATGTTCATCAGCAAAAACCATAATATCCGAAGCTTCCAACGTGTAAGAGACTTCTGCTGTCTCAATATCAAATATCATTCTACTGCTGCCTGCGGCTTCCGGATGGAGTGAAAACCTGTAAATTCCGGCTTTTACAGGCGCTTCTCTGGTTTGACGAATACCGCGGTTACCTGTGATCAGGCCTAAGGTAACCTTGCCATCTTCCAGGGGTTTGAAATCTTCCATCCGGGTAATATGTACCAGTATTTCCGATGTTTTTCCCTGTACGAAAGGATCTGTCTCGGCAAATATTTCAAACTGATCGCTGTAAGATGTTATCATGTATTTTACTTCATCGAGATCATGATCATGGTCATGTTCCTGATCATGAGCGTGATCAGAATTGCAGGAAAACAGGGTAAAAACCATAAAAAGGATACTCCAAATTTTTTTATTTTTCATAGTGAAAAAATTATGCGGGAACTTTACTGCTTCCGAAAAAATGTTTGGAAAGCACCTTTTCCCATGATGTTATTAATGCTTCTGTATTGTTAATTGTAAATTAAAACCGATTGCACTCTTGCTTTAATCTTAATGTGTGTGCGGATGATCATGATCATGATGGTCGTGGTCATGGTCATTATCGTGCAAGTGTTCTTCATTATCAGTTTCTACTTCAAAAGATTCCTGATCAGCAGGAATATGGTCATGTGAGTGATCGGTGTGATCATCATGTGAATGTTCTGTTCCGTCTTCATGGATATGGGTATCGCTGTTCTGTGTTGTACGACCGCAGGAAACAAGCATAAATACTATGGCAACTGCCATTAAAAAAAACTTTCTGATCATAATACAAGAGATTTGGGTTAAAAAAACAGTTCAATTAAGGTATCTGCATCCAGTAATATACAAAAGGATTACATACAGGGAAAACCCCGAATTACCTTCTGAGCAGATAAAGGAAGAACACCGGAATACTATTCCGGTAAGAGATTTTAACCTAAAGGAGGAGCACGCAAACCAGGTGATGAGTATTCAGGTTGCGAAATAATAAAAAATACGAGAGGATTTTGTCTGAAAGGTAAAGGACCAGATAAAACAAGGCAAGGCTTATATTGCAGAACACCTTGAAAAATCTGTAAATCTTCAGGTTGATTCTTTTTCAAAAGTAAATGGGAATTATCCACAGAGTGGACAGAACCCGGAATAATAACTGCCAGATCAGATAACAAACAGCAGGCTTCATCATCCTCGTTGTTTTCAGAACTTTCGTTGGAAGAATGTGAGTCGGTGCAAGCAACATGCTCAAAACAGATATGATCATCATGATGATGATGGAGAATCATTTCATGAGCCAGTACAATTGTAAAGGTCAGAAATAAAAAAGATGCAGAAAATAATCTTTTGATCATATACTGTTTTTGATGTAGCAAAAGTATAATTTTTTTTATAAAATACTCAAAATGTCCGTGCAGGAATACTCATCCGGTTCTTTTAGTAAGAGAGCCCTATTCTCTCAGATGATCAGTTGCCTTCCTTATGGCTTCCATCTCATTACCTTCAGTCCATTCAGGCCAGTCAGTGCTGTTTGCCAGTTCTTCACCCACATTATAAAACAGCCAGAGGTTCTGATGTAATCCTTGCCAGTTCCAACGGTCATGAATCACATCTTCGGTTGAATGATACCGGGCTTCCCTGTCTTCACGAACCCACTCTGTGTAACTTTCATTTTTGCCAATGTAATCATCTCCACTGTTGGCATAGATCATGGGAACACCTTCTTTTACCAGATTAAAATGATCGGAACGGTAAAAATACCCCCGCTCCGGATATTTTTCCGGAACCAGCACACGGTTTTGTTCTGCAGCATGGCGTTCAAGATAATCCTGAAGGGTTGAAAAACCGTATCCTACCACTGTAATATCCCGTGTTGGCCCGTAAACATTCAATCCGTCAATGTTGATTCCTCCCACTGTTTTTTCAAGGGGAAAAAGCGGATTGCGTGCATAATATCTGGAGCCGATCAAACCTGATTCTTCGGCAGTAACGGCAATAAACACTACTGAACGTGCCGGTGGTGGATCCATGGCGGCAAACTTCTCAGCAATAGCCATTATGGTTGCTGTACCGGTGGCATTGTCAATAGCCCCATTGTATATTTTTACACCTTCATCGGTTTCTTCCTTACCCAGATGATCCCAGTGAGCCATATATATGACTGTTTCTTCAGGTCGTTGCGATCCTTCCACGTATCCGGCAATATTGTAAGAATCCGACAGGGTATAATTCACATCAAAGCTCACAGAAACACTCATATTCAATAAGAAAGGCTGAAAATCCCTGCTCAATGCCATTTCTTTCAATTGTGTGAGAGAATAAGCGGCTTGGTCGAAAAGCAAGGCAGCGGCATCGTTATGTAACCAGCCCTGCACCAGCACAGAAGGACCATTGTTATTGCCACCTACATCATACTGCGGCCCCGACCATGAGTTTCGTACAACATCCCATCCATAGCCTGCAGGTCCTGTTTCGTGCACAATCAATACTCCTGCTGCACCCTGCCTGGCAGCCTCTTCATATTTGTATGTCCAGCGCCCGTAATAGGTCATGGCTTCGCCTGTAAACAATTCAGGATCTTCCAGTTCATATCCCGGGTCATTAACAAATACAACCACTGTTTTCCCGGTAACATCCAGTCCTTTATAATCATTCCACCCATATTCCGGAGCCACAATGCCATAACCGGCAAAGATCAGTTCATTATTGTACAATCTAACGCTATCTTGCTGCAGGGTAGTGGTAACTACCATATCATCAAGATAGGAAAACGAAAAATCATTAAGACTATCACTAATTTGTAAATCGGAAAAATTGCTGCCCACAATTTCAACAAGTGGAACAGCCTGCCTGAAACTGTTTCCGTTTGCGGGTTTAATACCCATGCGACGAAATTCGGCCTCAATGTAAGCTTTGGTTTTTTTACCACCAGGAGTAGTGGGAGCTCTTCCTTCAAATTCGTCAGACGAAAGTGTTCGCACAAAGCGTTCGTAGTTGGGGCTGAAAACAGGAATATCTGTCTTTTCACGCGGCTGCATATCACAGCTTGTATAAAATAAAACTCCACCCAGAAGGATAGACAGCAGCAAAGAAAGTCTTACAGTTTTACGTAGCATATACATTTTTATTTTTGTTCTCATTATCAGCAAAAGTAACAAAATTATACAGGCATTGTTGAAAAGCAGGTTTTACAACCATTGTTCATAGCCTGTTATGTAAACAAATATGGTTATCTTAGTCGATCGATAAAATTAATTTTTCAAACAACTCCCCCAAAAAACTGCACTCTTAAAATGAAAAATATTTTTACTACCCTTATTTTCAGCCTGATTTTTATCAAGCTTTTTGCTTCCGGTTTGGTTTTTATTCCCACATCAGATTTCAATGAAACCAGAAATTTATTTAAAAACCCATCTGTAAAGGTTCATTTTTATCGCAATGAGTTTGTTATTGCCACCATTCACCATGAATCACGCAAGGATTTTGTAATTCTTGACAGCGATCCCTGGCACGAAAACATCAGCTACTATCTCGTCTATTATGATGAGAACACAAATAAAGATTCTTATATTTCAGAAATAGTAGATTTTGCAGATGTACTGTATGATGGCGACCATTTTCTGATCATAAAAATCAATGAAACACTGAACGGTCAGCTTACTCCGGCAAAGAATGATGGCATGATACGGCTTTTTGACAGAGAAGCCCGTTTGCCTCTGAAAAGATCACTTCCTGCTCCTGCCAAAACAGAACCAAAGCAATATATCGTAGATCTGCTTGATGAGATTGACGGAAGTTTTATTACCAACCGTGTGCAACACATGGAAGATTACGGCACAAGAAATGCCTATACTCCCGAAAGTGTGGAGGCTCAGCAGTGGATTGAAGAACAGTTTCTTGACTGGGGTCTGGCAGTGGAAACCATGGATTTTACCATGCCCGGCGGGCCGGCAAGTGATAATGTTATTGCCACACTTACCGGAACAAAATACCCCGATGAATATGTTGTGGTAGGAGGTCATTATGACTCTGTTTCCTCATCGGGTGATGCTCCCGGTGCAGATGACAATGCTTCAGGAACATCAGGTGTAATGGAGATAGCACGTATTCTGAGTCAGTATGAGTTTGACAGGTCAATTATCTTCTGCGCCTTCTCAGGCGAAGAATACGGATTGTATGGAAGTGCCGCCTATGCAAATCAAAGTGCACAGCAGGAAATGGATATTCTTGGGTACTTTAATATGGATATGATCGGATATCTTTATGAAGGTAACTTAGGAATGAAAACATCGCTTATTTACCCGCAGTCGGCACAGGAGCTTGCCGATTTTTATACCGAAGTCACATCTGTATATTTACCGGCATTTCAGGTTGAAACCGGAAACCTTATTGGTGGCGACAGTGATCACACCTCTTTCAACAACAACGGGTATATGGGAATCTTTCCTTTTGAAGATGTTGATAATTACAGTCCTTATATCCATACATCCAATGATGTGGTAGGCCCAAGCTATAACAACGAATTACTTGCTGTAACTTTTACCAAAGCGGCCCTGGCATCGTTGGTAACCATGGCCAATATGCTCAACCCACCACGAAACCTGGTTGCTGTTCCGGGTAACGGAAAAGTTACTCTCCAATGGGATTCCATGGAAGACATCGATAACTTCAAGGTTTATCGCGATGGAAATTATCTAGCCGAAACTACAAACACCAGTTATATCGACAATGAAGTGGAAAATGGCACACAATATGAATATTATGTAACTGCCATTTATTCCGATACGGGAGATGAATCTGACCCCTCCAACAGAGTTCTGGTTACCCCCATGCCTCCCATAGAATTCCCCCTTTTCATTGATTTTGAGAATGGTGCCCCTTACTGGGAAATGGATGAATCCTGGGGTACTTCAACAACGCATTCATACTCACCAAGCCATTCGCTAACAGAAAGTCCTACAGGCCAGTATGAGAATAACCGCGAAGATTACGCAACATTGAGCCCGCTGAATCTTATGGGATATACGAATGCAACCCTTTCTTTTTACACCCGCTATGATATTGAGAACAACTGGGATTATATGTACCTTGAAATAAGTACCAACGGAACAAACTGGACCACCCTTGATACTTTTACAGGAACACAAAGTTCATGGGTGCAGAAAACCTATTCACTGAGTAATTACCTCAATCATTCTTTTGTATTGATCCGTTTCCATTTTTCCAGCGATTACACTGTAACCCGCGACGGTATGTACATTGATGACTTTCAGATAACTACCGAGGGCGGATACGACCGGCAGTGGATTGATATTCCTGCAGGCTGGAGCGGCCTGTCCAGTATGGTTGCCCCGGCACAGGGGCAGGTAACAGATATTATGCAACCCATCGATGATGAACTCGTTATACTGCAATCACTTGACGGAGCCTACTGGCCCGGGCATAATATCAACACGCTGGGTACATGGGACTCTCACAGTGGCTATAAGGTCAAGGTAAGTGAAGGTGTAACCCTTGAGATAAGTGGTTATTTTGAAGGAAACACCGAAGTTACATTATCAGCCGGCTGGAATATTATGCCTGTGCTCAGCCTTTGCCCGACAGATGCAGGTGAACTGTTTTCGGGAAGTTTGGAAAATATCACTCTCGTAAAAGAAATAGCTGGAAACAGGGTATTCTGGCCTGCAATGGATATCCATACACTGGAAGAATTTATACCAGGCAGAGCATACCTGGTGTATACCACCCAGGAATTTTCTTTCTATTTCCCCGACTGCGACCCGGACCATAAACCAGCCACTGGAGATGGTGAAAAAAGGGCTACTCCATGGAACAATATATTGCCTACCGGAAATTCTCATGCAATAGCCATCCCACATAGCATACTTGATGAATTTGCGCCTGACGATATTATCGGCGCATTCACTGCCGATGGATTATTTGCAGGCTCAGTTACCCTGGTATCAGAGCCCCGGAACCTTGCACTTACGGTTTTTGCAAATGACTCACTAACAGAACAACAGGATGGATTCCTTCCAGGTGAAGAGATATTTTTAAGACTGTACGAATCATCATCGGGGGAAGAATTTCATTTGATTACTGTTTTTGATGAAAGCATGCCGCATACAGGTACTTTTGCTTTCGAGGGTATTTCTGCCCTTACCGGTTTGAGTATTGATGATACCGGAATTGCTGAATATCCAAGAAATACACGGATTTTTCCGAATCCGGCACAGGAACAGATAAGCATTTCTTTACAGGAAAACCAACAGGCAGAACTTACTATCAGTGATATCTCAGGAAAAATATATTTTACCGGGAATATTCACGGGAAAGAAGAAATCGATCTGGCCGGTTTTGCTCCGGGGGTTTACATTTTCCGCCTGAGCGGAAAAGATTTCACCGAGTTTCATAAAGTAATAATCAGGTAAACCGAGAGATATTTTAATCAGGACTTATTTATAAAAAAGTCGTCGCGAAGCACGCCATAGGCATTAAATGCCTTGCGTGAAGTAAAGTAAATTGAAAGCGATACACTTATGGTAACGGCGGTAAGAATCGCCAGTATTATGGCTATCTGGTATTTTATGGCTGTTTCGGGGCTCGCTCCGCCCAGTATCTGACCTGTCATCATACCCGGAAGCGATACCAGGCCCATGGTGGCCATGGATGCCATAAACGGCTTCAGGGCAGCACGGACTGCATCGCGGAAAAAGGGCAACAAAGCCTCATTTTGCGTAGCGCCAAGTGACAACAAATACAAATACCGTTTCTTCTCCTTATCAATGGACTCGTAATAGTGTGAAATACCAATTATGGTACTGTTGAGTGAATTACCAAGCAGCATACCGCCTACCACAACTAGAAGGCGGGCAGTAAAAATATTTTCATGATTTACGATTATCTGGTTAAAGAACATCAACACAAATCCTGCTCCGATAAAATAGGAAAAGAATACCGGCCCGAAGAACTTTTTAATTGAAAGCCGGCTGTTGATCATAGCCGACAGGCAGGCAAAAAAGATCATAATAAAAACCCATCCGACATTGAGCCACGGATTGTTCCAGCGAAAAAGATAAATGAGCAGGATGGACATCAGGAAAAGTTGCCCGGTCATTCGTCCTGTGGATATCATTAATTGTTTGACAATGCCCAGTTTAACCATAAAAGATAAACCCAAAGGGATTATCAGCAGGCCGAAGCCCGCCAGAAGTCGCAATAAACTTATATCAGGTACTGCTTCCATTTTCAGAAAGATTTAAAGTGGGAAAATTCTGCTCCTGCCATATCTTATCGTGGGAAGAAATGATGAGCGTTTTATCCTTCATGGATGAAAAGAATTGTACGATCATTTCCTTGAGAGAATTGTCCAGCGCAGAGGTGATCTCATCAAGTAAATAAATTCTCCGGTCGAGAAGCAGGGTAACAATAATAGCGAAGCGCTGCAGTTCGCCACCCGACAGTTCCTGGAGATCCTTTTCCAGTGTATTATCTTCAAGCTGGAAGTCATTGAGCAGCTCCAGCACATTCTCGCGGCGGTAGTTGATCTTCCTGTTGTTTTTAAACCGGAAAATCTCCTTTATGAATGTTTCGGCCTTACCCCTTCCTATCTGCATCTCCTGGCTTACATAAGCCATTTTCTGCCTTAGCTGCCAAACATTTTCCAGCGATAGCTTCTCACCATCAATGATCACATCTCCGTGGTCAGGCAA
The DNA here is from genome assembly GCA_046261715.1 of Bacteroidales bacterium. Taxonomy (GTDB): domain Bacteria; phylum Bacteroidota; class Bacteroidia; order Bacteroidales; family UBA7960; genus SKVR01. Next base: position 50 of record JBHEOF010000012.1, on the reverse strand, counting down.
TACGAAACCCAGTAGCATACGCAGCAAAGTGGTTTTCCCGCTTCCCGATC
>JBHEOF010000119.1:0-6261 GCA_046261715.1 Bacteroidales bacterium | reverse complement strand
ATTTTGTTTGATTTCAATCTTGAATTTATCCGTTTCAGGATTAAAATTTGAAACCACGCTTTTTACGGCTTCATCGCGTCTGCTGTAACATCTAAAACCTGCCAATGCATCTGTCAGGTTCTCTTCAATTGTTTTAACATTGAATCTACTGGCAAGTTCCAATGCAAGCATTTTACTATCCTGACTCGAATCGTTCTCAGGCATCATTATTCCAATAACTTTATCAGAACCTAAGGCCTGAACGGCTAATGCAAGTGTTACAGAAGAATCAATCCCTCCGCTTATTCCAACGATAGCTCCTCTTCTTTTTAAAACATGAATTACATCGTTCCTGAGTTTTTCAGCTATTTCTAATGTAGTTTGTTCTACACTATTAAATTTTATAATGTCTTTCGAAAATGCAAGTTTTGTTGTCATAGTAATATTAATTGTAATTTGATTCAGATCTTATAGTGCAATTAATCAAATTGTTATTGTTCAGATGTTTAAAATTCTTGATAAACTGTTTATAAAGGAGTTGAGTTGAAATCACAGCCGTGAGAGCCATATTGTCAATTTCTGAATAGGCTTTCCCGGAATTCATTTTTAACACTAATTTTTCAACAGATGCAGGATTGAAAATATCTGCCTCAATTAAAAAGGAAGGAGATAAAATATCTTTCACAAATCCAGGGACATCTTTTCCAAGGAAACTACTCACAACAGGTGCTCTGTATGCCTGCTTTGATCGGTTTACTATTTCATCCGGTATTTTTCCTTTCACCAATTTCTTTAACAATACTTTTTCGTTCAAGCCTTTTAATTTATAATCGGGTGGCAAGGAGGCACAGAATTCGATAATTCTATGGTCGAGAAACGGATATCTTCCTTCAACTGAATTAGCCATCGCCATTCTGTCTCCCTGGGCGGATAATAAATATCCGGACATAAAAACTGTCAATTCAATAAATTGTGCTTTTGCGAGAGGATCCAATCTATCCAATTTTTGATTTAGTTTTAATAATAAAATAGAATACGGATCAAATGAGTTAAGTTCATCCTTGAGCCTCCTGCTAAAATGTTTATTAATATTTGAAGAATTTTTCCATCTCAACAGATGAGAATAAACAGGAGAATCAGTTTCACTTAACTTATATGCAAAGAACATTTTTAGCATATTAAGATTTGCATTTTGTAAGGCAGAAATATAGGGATAAAGCCTTTTTAACAGCAAGGGACGTAATTTGGACTTTGGATCTTTTGACCAGAAATGCCTGATTTTATTTTCTTTAAAAATGTTATATCCGGCCAATAATTCATCTGCGCCTTCCCCTGTAATAACTACCTTTATACCATTCTCTTGCACTTTTTGTGACAGACTATACATTGGAGATGGCGAAGTACGAAGCAAAGGCATTTCGCAATGCCACACTACTTTTGGAAAGTTTTCTGCAATTTCGCGATTGGTACATTTAAATCCAACATGTTTTGTTTTGAAATAGTTAGATGCAATATTTTGAAAATTTGATTCATCAAATTCATTTTCTGTAAATCCAACAGAAAATGTTTGGAGTATTTCCGGCATCAATTCCTTAATGTAAGCTGTGGTTGCACTTGAATCGATACCACCACTCAGATATGCAGCAACCGGCACATCAGCCCGAAGTCGAATTCTTACCGAATCTTTGAATAGATCATTAAAATCTGAAACGGCATCTTCAAAGCTGCCGGAGTAATAATTCTGTTCAGTGGAGAAGTTAAGGCTCCAGTACTCCTGAACATGTATTTCCCCGTTTTTTACTTTTATAAAATGACCCGGAGGACACTCATAAATACCTTCAAAAACAGTATTTGGAGTTATGGTTGTCCAAAATGTAAAGGTTTCAGCTAAACCTTTTGCTGAAATTTTGCGATTTACTTTTGGGTGTTCAAAAATTGCTTTTATTTCAGAGCCAAATACAAATATTTCAGGAGTAAAATGATAAAACAAAGGACGAATACCAACCCGGTCTCGTGCCAAAAACAATTCCTGTTTGTTTTTGTCCCATATAGAAAACGCAAATTGCCCATTTAATTTTGAAAGACAATCTTCGCCATATTCATCATATAAATGAACGATAACCTCAGTATCACTTTGAGTTCTAAAATGATGACCTTTCTCTTCCAACTCCTTTCGAAGTTCAATGTAGTTAAAAATTTCTCCGTTAAATATAATCCATAAACTTAAATCCTCGTTTGGCAAAGGTTGCTGCCCTCCATGAATATCAATAATACTGAGTCGAACACTACCAAAACCAATATTTTCACCAATATAAATTCCGCATTCATCCGGCCCTCTGTGCCGAATGCGTGTAAGCATCCTGTTAATTAGGGATGCATCAGGATTTTCATTTTTATCAAAATATCCGGCAATACCACACATATCAGGGTAAGTTATTGAGCATTTGTTTTTCTGGTTACAAATGCTACAATGGCATTTATCGATTCAAAATTTTCCTCTAATAGCTCGTCATCTGCCACCTCGACTCCTAATTCTTCTTCTATAAAACTGATTAGAGATAGAAAACCTAATGAATCAAAAATACTTTCTTTAAAAACCAATGTGTTTTCTTTTATCTTTTCTTTATCTGTAAAAGTGGTTTCTGAGATAAAATTTCTCAATTGCTCAGTTAATTTAGCGGAATTTTCCATATTTTAATGTTATTAAAAATTTAGTTGAAAGAAAAGGTGATTGAATTCAATTCTTTATTTACTTTTCAAAGTCTTCTAATATTCAATAATTTGCGATACCCGAATATCATTAGTGCTAATATAAGCCGAACCAAAAGACCATCCTGCACCAACAGTGCTCAACAGCATCCTTTTTTCACCTTCAAGTTTATGTGCAAGTTCAGAAACAATTGTTAAAGGAACAGAAGCTGAACTTGTATTCCCATACTTTTCGATACAGAAGGGAACTTTATTCGGGTCAAATTTTAATCGTTTTATAATAAATTCCATCATCATTCTGTTTGCCTGATGGAAAATTAGGTAATCAACATCTATGGGAGTTATTTCTGCCTCTTTCATTAGCTGGGTTACTTGTTGTGGAAGATTCCTGACAGCAAAACTAAAGGTGTCCATTCCATCCATGACAATGTCCACATCTCTGCGAACATTCCCATTTTCCCGTATTTTATCTACCAGATTATCTGCTGTTAAGGGATACCGAAATCCTCCATAAGGAATCTTTAAACTGTTTTCTCCGGAACCATCTGCTCCTAAAACAAAAAAAGACTCCTTAAAATCACCTTTTTCAACTAAACAAGCTGTACCGGCGTCACCATATAACGGAAAGTTGACATAATCCTTTTTGTTTACAATCTTTGATACCGTTTCTCCAACCAAAACTAAAACCTTGTTTATTCCGGATATTGAAGCATAGGCAAATGCCGATGAAAGCGCGTAAACAAACCCCGAACAGGCCAATGATAAATCGAGGCACCCTGTTGTAGTTGGCAATCCTAATTTATGTTGCAAAATAGAAGATGTTGGCGGTTGTATGTAATCAGGTGTTGTTGTAAGGAATAAAAGCATATCAATGCTTTCCGGCTTAATGTCATTGTCAGCCATTAATTTTTTAGCAGCCTGATAACACAAATCGGAAGAAGTAACACCAACTTCGGCAATTCTTTTTTCTTTAATTCCAATTGAACCAATTAATTTTTCCAATGCCTCCTTCTCCATAGATAAATCAAGGTTTGATGAAACATTCCGTGGCACACAGGCAGAAATTGCTGTTATACCTACGTTGTTAAACTTTAAAACAGCCATAAATAATTATTTTAATGTAGCACCGCCATCAATTGTTAATACTGATCCGGTAACCCACTTTGATGCATCAGATAGCAAAAATATACAACCGCAAGCTATGTCATTTGGCTCTCCAAATCCTAAAGGGTAATTTTTTTCATCCTCATGCAATTGCTCATCTGAAAAAGTTCCACTAAATAACATTTCAGTAGGAATTATACCTGGCTTAATGCAATTTGATCGGATTTTACGTGGTGCTAATTCCAGAGCTAATACCTTTGAAAAAGAATTTACAGCACCTTTAGATGTTGAATAAATCGAATTACCTAAATAGGCTTTGCTGCTGGCGATAGATGATATAAAAACAATTGAAGATCCGATATTCATTATTTTTGAACTGATTAATTTTTGCATCAGCAACATGGAAGAAACAATATTGGTCTGGAATATTTCATCAATATTATCTTTTGAAATGAATTTAATTGGTTTAGTCATTGTAATTCCAGCACATAAGACAATCCCATCCAATTTAGGAAGTTCCTTTACTAAATGATTTAATTCTTCTTCCTTTATTAAATCTATGGATATTTGAACATGTTCCTGACCATTCAACTTCTGAAATGTTTTGTTTAACCTATCCTCATTCCTGCCGGTGATAATCAATTTTGCTCCAACTTTGGAACATTCTATTGCAATTGCAGCACCTAAACCTGACGAAGCACCAGTTATCAGGATTTTCTTATTTTCTAAAGAAAATGGTGAAGCATTCATTTTAATTTATTTTGTACAAGATTATACAAATCTTCAATTGTCTTGCTTTTCGTCATATCACTACCGGTAATACGAATTTCAAATTCTTCGTCAATCATAGCAATAATTGATAAAGCAGCCAGGGAATCCCAGCCATCCATATTTTTAAAGTCAGTAGAAGAATCTATCGTGGTCAGATCCACATCTTCTTCTAACTGTTCACAGAAATGTTCTAAAAATTTATCTATAGTCATCATAACCATTAATTGATTTATAACATGTATTAATAATTTCTCTATAATCGTTTGCCGTCCATAATGAATTGACCTCTTTTTCAGGATACATTCTCAAAACAATTTTTTGAAGTGTATCATCAGGACCTGCTTCATAAAACTTTCGAACTCCATCTGAAACCATATTATGAACCATGGATGTCCATAATACCGGATGAGTAATATGATGTATCAAATTATTTCTGATTTCATCAATGTTCGTATGAGGCTTACCATCAACACATTGATATATTGGCATAACCGGTTCATTAAACTTTACTTTCCGAATTATTTCGCCAAGTTCTTTTTGCGCCTCTGCCATATATGGTGAATGAAAGGAGCCTGCAATTGGTAATGGAACTGCGCGTTTGGCTCCTTCAGCTTTAAACCGTTTGCATGCCAGTCGCACTCCTTTTTTCGATCCTGTAATCACAATCTGGCCAGGGCCGTTATAGTTTGCAAGATGCAGAGGCTCGCCTGTTTCGCCGTGTATTTCTTTTATCATTTTTTCTACGTACCGATCTGATAAACCAATAACAACGCCCATTGCTGTTTCTTGATTTTCGCATACTTTCTGACCAATAAGTGCCCTGTTTAAAACAATATGCAAGGCATCCGCAAATGATAAAGTTTTATTTACAACCAATGCCGAAAATTCCCCCAAAGAGTGCCCTGCTACAACATCCGGTGAAATATTATTTTGAGTTAAAGCAATTATAACACTGTACAAAAAAACGGCCGGTTGAGTATTTTTAGTTTCCATGAGTTCCAGTTCTGATCCTGAAAACATAACATCTGTGATGCGTCTGCCCATTAATTCATTTGCATATTCAAAATAATCTCTTGCAACCGGGAAGTTGTCATACAATTCTTTTCCCATTCCTTCTTTTTGAACTCCTTGTCCGGGAAAAATAAATGCTTTCATATCAGGTTAGAGTTTTTTCGCAGGATTTCCGAATACGGTGGTATTTTCCTTTACCCTGCGAATTACAAAACTTAAAGCACCAACAACAGCTCCTTTCTCCACAATAACGCGATCATTAATTACAGCGCCGGAATGAATCGTTACTTCATCTTTTATCTCAGTTCCACCAACACAAACAACATTGCAATCAATCCTTGAATATTTTCCAACTTTCACATCATGCCCAATGATAGCAGAACCCTGAATCAAAACGTAATCCTGAATCTCACACTCAACACCAATAAAAGCGTTTTTAAGTACGATACAGCCATTGCCCATTTTGACATTTTTACCATTTAATACATCGGGATGTATTAAATTAATAAACTCTCCTCCTTTGTCCAAAATAATACCAATACTCCTTTTCTTTTTAGCAACATCACCCATTGAACAAATAAAAACATCATCATGTTCGGGAATGTAGTGTTGTATTGTGTCAATTATAAGGGGGTATCCGTGAAACCCCTGCAAAGCCTCTTTGTCATCATCGAGATAACCTTTAAT
>JBHEOF010000118.1:400-6347 GCA_046261715.1 Bacteroidales bacterium | reverse complement strand
ATTTGTAATCATGTTGTCTTATTTGCCTCTAAATCATCAAACATTACTATCGCATTTCCCTGCCCATAATATTCCGAACCTGAAAAATCTTTTTGTCCGGTGCCAAGCCCTAGTTTTTTATACAATATAGATTCTGAACCTAAAAAAAAGAATGATTCTTTATCAAAGCCGGATATACCATATATACTAAAATTATAATTGCAATAATGTATCGAGGTTATAACTGCTCACTGCTGGCATGATAATTACCCCAACAATTCCTGGTTTCGGCAAGTTTTCAGGCCGAAAGTTGATACCGTCCACTATGACGAAAACTCTATGGTTAGAACCATAAAAAACAATTGAAATTGAACAGCTATACAAAAAACTTATATAAAAAGAAAATATAAATGAATATTCCATTTATATTATTTTTTACCCTTACTCAGCCAAATGCTATACGCTGCACCTTTTAAATCAGGGATGCTCACACCTGCCTTTTTGCACCATGCCTGTGTAGCCTGATAATTCATCTGAGCAGGAAAATATTTAACCTGCATTCCCTTTTGAAGAAAGGCTTCCAACTCGTCAGCAGCATGTTTTCCTCCTCCAATAACAATTAATTCATCTGTTACTTCCATGAGTACTTTTAAAGTTGGAGAAGGTTCCTGCCGATCATTAAGATATCCACCCCAGGTCGCATCTTCAACAAAATAAACATGATCAACAAAAGGTGATACTGGGTGTGTGTCTGCCCATTTAAGCGAAATACCTGGATAAATACCACAAGTCTCAATTCCTAATTCCTTTGCCACTCGATACACCTGAGCAATACCTTCCTCACCGCCTACCCTTATCAAAGTTCCGGAATTAACTATGATTTCAGCTGGTTGCCAATGTCGAAGTACATCCTTTATAACGCGTTCCACAAAAGAAATATCCTGATAACCTAATTCACCATATCCAGCGAAGGTTAGTACATACTTTTTCTTTGATTCAAAAAAACGTAGGATTTTAGATGAAGGAGTAATTAGCATATATAACTTTTTAAACTATTTTTAAGTCTTTAATTCTTGATTTTAGTAAAATTACATTAATTTACTGACATGGATATTTACCAAATATATGAAAAAGAATTCTGATCTCTGGCCGCAACATATTGGATCAATATGGGCAGCGCTTTTGTCTAACCATTCTTTAAATCCGTCAAGTTCAATTGTAGAGATTGGTCCCGGCTTTATGGATAAAATTGGTTGTGGTTTGGCTGAACTGCGATTTCAGGGAATACTTTACGTTGTTGAACCTAACAAAGATGCTCTTAAATGGGTTATGCATCGTTATCGCACTTTATTGCCAAAAGCAACAATCATTGCTGTTAACGAAACAATACAAGATGCTTGCTCCATACTTCCAGAAGGTATTGAGGCAATTCTAATGAATCATGTATTGGATGATATGGTGCTCTATGCAAGTTTACATCCTGATGAACGCCAAAGCATATTTAGTCAAATAAGACCCGGGGAGTCATGTCTTTTCAAGGTAAAATATATATGGCAAAGCTTGATTAATGATCCCGAAAATCTATCAGAACTTAATTCCAATATCATAAGTGATATATATTCTTTAGTCGACTGCACTCAAGCACGTATTGTGGGCATGAGCCAGTATAAAAGTTGGTTTTTGAATCAAAACAAGTTAACGGAAGCTAATTTGATTGGAAATAAATTGCTTCTTGAGATTGTGTCTCACCTTGGGCATATGTCATCTGAAGATAAGGATATACTTCGAAGTTACAATCAGGATCCATTGGATTGGCTTATTGTAGAAAGAGAAAATATTATTCAAAACTCTGATAGGAAACAAAACATTCTTCCTCAAACTATTAAAACTTAAAGATTTATCATGAAAGAAGAAACTCAAGCAACGTGTGTTGTAATTATGCCTTTTGGTAAAAAGGAAAACATAAACGGAGAAATAATCGACTTTAACCAGATATACAAGGAAATCATTCAAGAGCCTATTCGTGCTGCCGGACTCAAACCACTGCGCTGCGATGAGATTGAAAAGGCTGGATCCATCCATAGGGATATGTTTGAACATATTGCACAGGATGACGTGGCGATAGTTGATCTGACGAATCTCAATGCCAATGTATTTTATGAATTGGGTGTACGTCATGCTTTAAAAAATAATGTTACAGTATTGATTCAGGCAACTGGCACCAATATTCCATTCAATATTCAAGGCCTTCGAATTATTCAGTATCCTGCTCCTGGTGGTGACTATAGCGAAACCCGCACTCTCATTACAAGATTTATTATTAATGGTATAAACAATAAGGAAACCGACAGTCCTGTTGCAGAAGTATTAGAGAACCTTAAGATTGAAGATAAAAGGAAGGCTATCAACGAAATAAAAAAATACAACTATCGATTAAAGGCCAACAAAGAAAAGAAGATAAGCGTAATTACGGGAGACATTATTGAGCATCCTGAAAAGATTGACATTTGGGTAAATTCTGAAAACACCAATATGCAGATGGCGCGCTATTTCGATCGTTCATTTTCGGCGATTGTTCGTTATAATGGTGCAAGAAAGGATGAAAATGAAGATATTATTGAAGATACAATTGCACTTAAATTGGCCGAAGCTAAAGGGAATCGGGAAACCGTTAATCCTTTTACTGTTTTAGTTACTGATTCAGGAGCTCTTGAACAATCTCACGGTGTAAAAAAGATATTCCATATTGCAGCAACTATTGGTGTTCCGGGTGTGGGTTGGGCAGCGATAAGACCAGTACATACTAGTGTCTCCAAGTGCCTGCGAATTGCAGATGCTCGCAAGGAAGAACTGAAATCAATACTATTTCCAATGCTAGGAACGGGGATTGGAGGTTTGGATGTCTATGAGGTTGCTCCTCAACTTATCAAAACGGCAATTTCATACCTTATTGCTAATCCTGATTCACAAATCAAAACCATCTATTTTACGGCATGGAATGGCAGGGATCTGGAAGCGTGTATTGATGCACTTGATGACACATATGAAGTAGAAGTAGATGTGTGAATCATGGTCCAATAAATATTCTAATGAATAAATTTGGTAGCACTTTTATTGCATTTGTTGCCCCGAGTTCGATCCAATTCCATGGAATGAAAAAATGTTTGAATGGATAGACAAAAAATTTATAAAAGACAGCGTTTTATTCACTGCCTTTGGATTTATCCGAATGAAAACAAAAACAAAGGTTTGGGAACACAATTGATTGAAGAGTGTATCGAAGATGCAAGGCAGAATAATTGTAACGGAGTAACCGTAGTTACCAGCAAAAATGCATTTATGGCCAACAGTTGGTTGAAGAAATCAAAGAATCGGATGTGGCCAAAAAGTTAGGGATACACATTACCGAATTGAAAACACCCGCTGATGCCCAAAATGCACCTTCGTTATATTCAATTTTTAATCTTATCAATAATGGAAAACTCCTTGCTGAAAGGTATATTTCACTCACTCGCTTTAATAATATCCTTAAGAAAGAAAAACTAATCTAATCCGGACATAATGCGCATTCACACCGGTATTTTAGAATACAATGCTGCTTCTCTGCGGGTATTTGTCTTGTTCAATTATAATTTGTTGCCGAATGCAGGAAAAATAAAAAAGTTTGAATTAGGCACTTAACAGATACAAATTGAATGTGGCTAAAGCCTTGTTAGAAAGTCACTTATAAAAACCGTCAGCTAAAGCAGACGGCAATAAATAACCTACAGAATTGGAATTGATGTATGTATTGCCGTTCACTTTAGTGAACGGATTTGTGGAATACAGATGGTTTAGGGGTTTTAACCCCATTCTTGAATTATCAACCAATTTGCAAAGTGACTAATTCAATATAAAAATTTGTTTTGCACAAGTTTTTCAAAAATCTTGTGTCCAAAGGGAAAAAACAATTTAAAAAATAGGAAACATGAAGAAAATGATTTTTCACTTGATTGTTCTTGGAGGATTTATTTTACTCGGAACAAGTGTTGCAGAAGCGCAGAAAGTTGATTCCAAAAAAGTTCAAACCACACAAACAGTCCAGCCAGGTTTTGTTGATGTAAACAATGATGGAATTTGCGACAATTACGATGGAAGCCAGCCCGGGAAAGGACTTGGTCCGGGAAACGGTCAGGGTGTTGGCCGCGACAAAGGTAAAGGTTTGGGTAAAGGTGCCGGCCTAAGAGACGGCAACGGAAACGGACAACGTCGCCTCAACGGAAACGGAGCCGGTCGAAACAGAGGCAACGGCCTACAGTTGCGTGATGGTAGTGGAGGCAATTGCACCACACCCTCAAAATAGACTGAAAATTATTAAAATCCGAAAGCCGGAGTGATTCGTCACTTCGGTTTTTGATTTCAATTATAAAGATGAAAAAGCCAGTATTAATCGGTATTGTTGTTAGTTTCCTGTCGGTAAATTTGTTTAGCCAAAATACTTTCAACTATTCAATTGAATTACAAACTGTAAACATTTCTGAACTGCCCGGACTGCATTCCTATGCCTTTGGTCAGCACGATGGAAAATGGCTGATAATTGGCGGAAGAAAAGATGGGTTGCATGCCCGGCAACCTTTTTTGTCATTTCCTAATGAATATAATAATACCGACATTTATGTAATTGATGTTAATTCTCGGCAATTTTGGAGTGCTTCTTTAAATGTTCTGCCGCTTGGAATAAGAGAACAACTGCAATCGACTAATATGAACTTTTACCAGGATAATGACACTTTATATATTATTGGCGGATATGCTTATTCTGAATCAACCGGAAATCATATTACTTTTCCCTACTTAACCTCTGTTCAGGTTTCCTCGCTGGTTGATGCTGTAATTTCAGGAAACAATATTACTCCGTTTTTTAAACAGATTACCGGCGATATATTTACAATTACCGGGGGCCAGCTTGGAAAAATTGATGATACATTCTTTTTGGTTGGAGGACATCGGTTCGACGGAAGGTATAATCCGATGAATGGTCCATCTTTTACGCAGACTTATTCAAATCAAATCCGAAAATTTACCATCAACAATAGTGGAACGCAATTAAGTTTTTTAAACTATTCAACCATAACCGATCCCATTCATTTACGAAGAAGAGACTATAATCTTCTTCCACAGATATTTCCCAACGGAACCGAAGGATACACCATATCATCAGGCGTGTTTCAGGCTGATGCCGATTTGCCATTTCTTTATCCGGTTGATATAACTGCATCCGGTTACAATCCGTTAACAGAATTCAATCAGTACCTGAATCATTATCACAGTGCAAAAGCAGCTTTATACGACAGTGTCAGGAATGAAATGCACAGTTTGTTTTTCGGCGGAATGAGTCAGTATTATTACAAGGATGGAGCGCTGATTAAGGACGATCTTGTTCCCTTTGTGAAAACAATAAGCTTGCTCACAAGATATCATGACGGAACGCTTGAAGAATTTCAGTTGCCCTTTGAAATGCCCGGATTAAAAGGTGCAAGCGCCGAATTTATCCCGAATCAATTGTTGCCGCATTATACTTCTGAAATCATAAAATTAAGTAAAATACCTCAGGATGAATTTATTATAGGACACATTTACGGTGGAATTTTAAGTCCTTCCTTAAACCCGTTTGCAAATAACCAAACCAACACAACAAGCGCTGATCCATCGATTTATGCCGTAAAACTCATTAGAAACAAACCGTCCACTGCATACAAAATAGATGGCAAAAATCCATACCATATTCATGTTTATCCGAATCCTGCTTCAAAAGCATTCACCATAGAATACAATTGCGATAAAATAGTGAAATGCCATTATTATTTGACCAATTCAGCCGGCCAAATAATTTCGGAAGGTAATTTTAAACCTCTACAAGCAGCAAATAACAAGGAAACCATCAGACTCGAAGGAAATATTCCACCACAAACTTTGTATCTGACAGTAG
>JBHEOF010000118.1:0-380 GCA_046261715.1 Bacteroidales bacterium | reverse complement strand
TTTTGGGTTTACAATTCAAACACCCGATTGGTAAATCGCCGGTTTCGTATTTTGTGAGGGCTGGCGCTTTATACAGCCACATTATCAAAAGATTCTAACCTTTTCATTTTTGGCGGAAACCAGATGTAATGAATTAAAAGCACTTCAGTCAGGTATCCGCCAAATGTTTTTCAGATCTTCAGTTCTAATTTTCAACCCATCATACCCCACAAAAACATTCTCAGGAAGTTCTTTTTGAATATTTTCATGTTTGCCAAAGGCGTGACTTAAATGGGTTAAAAATGCTTTTTCGGGATTAATTTTCCGAATTATTTCAAGCGCTTCCTCAAGGTTGAAATGCGAAATATGTTTCTCTTTCCGAAGTGCATTTACAATCAGAA
>JBHEOF010000117.1:282-6353 GCA_046261715.1 Bacteroidales bacterium | reverse complement strand
CCATATCATCAATAAGGCGGTGCTCGTAAGTTATTCCTGCAGCATCGAACTGGTCTTTGAACTCATTATTAAAAATTTCTTCGAATATATCCTTGAATCTTCCGTCATATTTTTTCAGGATTGTGTTTTTTGTGGAAAGATATAAGGGCCATTTTTTCAGGAGTGCCTGATTCATACATGCACGTGCAAAACCGGCTATTGATTCATCGGTATTGTACATGCTCATAGCTACTCCATCTCCTTCAAATTGATAAACCTCATGTGAAATTTCTTCTGAACCATCATCCGGAGTAAAAGTTATGGTAAGCTTACCCGGTCCTTTCGTTACAAAATCTGTTGCCCGATATTGGTCACCAAATGCATGCCTGCCAATACAGATGGGTTTTGTCCAGCCCGGCGCAAGGCGGGGAATATTGGAAATAAGAATAGGCTCACGAAATACGGTTCCGCCAAGAATATTTCTTATGGTACCATTTGGCGAACGCCACATGCTCTTCAAACCAAATTCATCAACCCGTATTTCATCAGGAGTAATAGTGGCACACTTAACACCCACACCATATTTCTTTATAGCATGGGCCGCATCAACAGTAACCTGATCATCAGTTTTATCGCGGGATTCAATACCCAGATCAAAATATTTAACATCCAATTCAAGATAAGGTAAAATAAGCTTTTCTTTGATGAACTTCCATATGATACGGGTCATTTCATCACCATCTAACTCAACAACGGGATTCTTTACAATAATTTTCTTCATGTTCACCAGGTTAATTTTAAAGTAGATTTATTGAATCATTTAATACTAATTGAAAATCAATAAGTTACCGGAGAAACTCCGGAGAGATAAAAATGACAGCACGAAAACAGGGTGATTAGCGTCCTTAAATTTCGGATGTTAAAATTAATATTTTAAACAACAAAACCTTTTTAAAGTTAGCACAAAAACACAAGATAATTCAATAAAGTATGATGAATGATCTGGTGTTTAGAATGTCCAGCCCAGATTGATATAAGCCAGAACTTTTTGGGTTTTAGGACTATATGAGAAAGTAACTTCAAGCGGGCCTACGGCAGAAAAATATCCGATTTTGAGCCCTGTTCCTAAAATAAAATTATCACCTGATATTTCGTAAAGTTCACCAATATCAAAATTATACAACGCTGCATTTACAACGGGTGTTAGCATAAATTCATCCCATATATTATATTGCCACCCCATTGTTCCTACAATAGCAGATTCGGTAAGTATTTCGTATTCGTTTAACCCGGCAAAAACAATCTGGTTTTTAAGAAAAGGATAAGTGCCTCCAAGGTTGAACATATTAATAAAACTTTGCTCATATTGATAGTTATAACCAACCTGCAGTTGATTAAAGGAACTCATTCTGGAGTTTACCCGTATCCAGGACTCCCAGTTCAAAGAGAACTGTAAATAATTACTCATTTCTATTCCTGCTTCAGAAAGATCACTTGTTACTTCACCCTCCGGATTGGTAAAACGTAGAGATGGGTTTTGATTAAAAAAGTATTTGGATGTAATATTGGCCTTCACTCCGCTACGGGGAAATGCCTGCCTGTCAAGTGAATTAAATAACCACTTTACAAATGCTTCATTGGACTGATTATATCCTCTGACTGAAAAATCGTTGCGGATAATGGGTGCCAGACTTTGGTAATAATAACCCAACCCTGATGAAAAATAACTGTTTGAACCGGTAAGTCTGTTGTAAGATGCTTCAGCCCGGAAGTAATTTTGCCGGTACTCACTTGTTCTGTCAAAATCTTCATAAACCGGAAATTCAATGTAATTGGCAAAGCTTTTTAAACCAAACCAATTGTTTTGTTTGTCGCTGGTAAAATAATCTATACCCCCTTTTATCGATGGTTTTTCGCCCAATAAGACTTTAAGATTTCCTTTCAGATTATAATAAAAAAGCTTATTGGTAGATACATTGCCAATCAGACCCACCCCTGTAAAAGAACTGTAATGTAAAGCAACTCCAAGGCTTCCGAAGGGATTTTCTTCAAAATTATAAATAAGAATCCTTTTGGAATCATCTTCTGCAGGCAGCAAATTGTAAGTAATCCGATTAAAATAACCTGTAGCAAAAAGCCGGTTGACATTTGAATTGAGCTGTAGTGCATTTATAGTATCTCCTTTTGTAAACGCCAGAAAATTTCTTATATACCATGGTCTTATATTTTTTAACCCTTCGAAACGAATACTGTCGATTATTATTTTCTGATCGTCTTGTCTGCCTGCAAACTTTGCAACAGGTCTCGTATCGGTGGAAACGTTTTTAAGTTCCAGAAATTTATCGATGCTTTTTCGTGCAATTTGCTTTCCTCTTTCGATAATTTCCTTAGCATCATTAAAGCTTGCGGCAGTAAATTCTTCCAAATCAGGCTCCAGGTAAATATCTGTAAGCTCTCTGTTCTTTTCAAAATTTCTTGCATCAAGGTATCTTCCCATCTGGTAAATTATATCCAGTGGTGTTTCAAGTTTCTTGTTTTCTATAGGACCCCTGGAAACATTTACGCCGATTATGAAATCAGCACCCATATCTTTTGCTACAACAACCGGGAAATTAAGTACAACGCCACCATCTACCAGTTGCCGGTTATCAATTTCAATGGTAGTAAATACAGATGGAATGGATATGCTTGCTCTAATGGCAGCAACGATATCTCCGGAGTTCAAAATAACAGTATCACCTGTAAGAACATCTGTTGCCACACAGGCGAATGGGATGGGAAAATCATTAAAATCACTAATACTTCTGACATTAAAAAAAATATCACTCAACACATTCCACATCTGTTGACCTTCAATAGCACCTGATGGAAGTTTAATATTCCAGTTTTCGATGGGAAGTTCTGCTATATATCGTCCGAATTCTTCACGTTTACCGGGATGGGTGTACCTCAGATTTGCCCGGTTTGAGAAAAGGCCTGGCCAATCCAAAGTCAAAGCTAACTCTTCAAGCTCACTGGCAGTATAACCGGCTGCATACATACCTCCCACAATACTGCCCATGCTGGTTCCGGTAATATAGTCTATTTTTATTCCCAGACTATCAATAATATGTAATACTCCAACATGAGCAAGACCTTTGGCACCACCACCACTTAATGTAAGACCTATTTCCGGAGGCTTGGTTTCAATTTTATTTTGATCATTTGAATAACTGGTAAAAGACCATACTGAAATAATTAGGAAAAACAGACATCCTGAAAGTTTACTATGCATTTTTATTTATTGTTAAATCGGCTTTAAATAAATTACAAATAATATAAAAACATTTATATGTGTTTTTTATTATTATTCGGCATTGTATCTTTGTAATCATTCCTTAAGGAACAGATAATAATTAATTAAAAGAAGAATACATTTACGGTATAAAATTACATCTATTATGAAGAAACTCTACACGATTTCCCTTATTGTTTTGTTAAGTTTTGGTTATAATTCACTTGCAGATAATCCCACTGTTCTCACGGTGCCTTCTGATGACTTTCCTGATATATCTTCAGCTGTTGATTATATCAACACACAGGGCCCCGGAGATACCGGAGTTGTATTTGAAATTGCCGGTGATAACGTGTTTACCGAACCACACCTTACTATATCCACTTCAGGTACACTTTTAGCACCCGTTTTGCTTATATGGGATGGCGAGGGCAGCAAACCTGTAATAAACTTCAGCGGGACCGCAGCCAATGAAGAGGCCGGGCTGACATTGGAAGGTGTTAGCTTTATTACAATCGACGGACTGGATATACATAACCCCGATGGACTCTTGGAATTCGGAATCCTTATCACCAATGCCGATGAGCAAACGGGTTCCCATTTCAATATTGTTAAGAATACCCACGTTACCTTGAATAAGGAAAACCCAAACCAAACCAACGCTATCAGGGTTTTTACAAATCATGAGCAGACCGTTTTTGACGGTACCAACAGCAATAACAGCTTTCTAAACAATCATATTTCCAATGTACTTTTAGGATATGTTTTCAATTCCAATACCGGCCAGGTTGACCTGATGGATACAGGCAATTTTGTGGGTACGGAGCTGGATGGTGAGCATGTAATTGAAGATATTGTAATGTGTGGTGTGTATTTACTGAATCAGAACGGTGCTACTGTTGACCAGGTGCAGTTTCTCAGTCTGAATCGTCCTGATGATGGCACAAGCACTGCCCCGGCCACCATCTCCACAACCGGGTCATTGCCTTCAGGTCCGCTTACCAATCCTATCGTCATTTCCAATAATACTCTCAGGAATCAGTATTCGCCATCCACTACCATTTTTGGAATGTATCTGAATCAGAGAAATGTTCATTATGAAGTTTACAATAACAGGCTGCACAATATTACCACCGACGGAACCGGAAGTACATATGCCTCAGGTATATTCCTTTTTGGCACCGGTATAACGGGCGATATTTACAATAACATGATTTCAGGTATTTCTGCACCCAACTCTTCCGGTATCTCTGCGAGAGGGATTTATGTGCGATCTTTCAACGCTGTAAATATTTATTATAACAGTGTACTTATTGATTATGCTGCCACAGATGCAGACAACATTTCCACTGCACTCAGTATTCACAATATCAATGACCCGGTTGATCTGCGTAATAATATTTTCGTGAATAAAACCACGATTCCACCAATGGGTAACGGATTTGCAACAGCATTTCTTAAAAATACAGCATCTCTGGATAATATTCAAACCACATCTGATAACAATATTTATTATGCCGGTACACCATCTTCACAGAATTTTATTTTCTATGGAAGTTCTACTGCAAATGATCAGACTCTGCTTGAATATCTTGCACGTGCCGTAAACTTTGATCAGAACAGCTATTCGGAAGATGTTCCCTTCCTGTCTAATGATGATCTTCATATTGATCCGCTGGCAGAAACCGTAGTAAGGGGAAATGCTTCTCCCATAACCAGTCCCATTGTTATCACAACTGATATCAACGGCAAAGAACGGGATCCTGAAAATCCGGATATCGGGGCACATGAACTTCCGGAGGCTTATCCCAATGTGGCTACAAATCCAACTCCTGAAGATGGTGCAACTGATATCGGCATTGAGCTGGATGAACTTCAGTGGCAGTATTTTTCAAGTCTTGATTTTTTGGATCCTGCCGGTTTTAAAGTATATTTTGGAACTACTGAAACACCTGAAGAAAATGAGCTTTTGGGCTGGGTTGCCTTTGACACTGAAATGGAAAACTATACCTTTTCCCTTGCTGAAAACGAACTGGACTACGAAACTTCTTATTACTGGATGATCGTGCCGTCAGTAGATGAAGAAGACGGCCCCGATGCCGAAAACCCGGCTGTGTGGTCATTTACTACTGAAGAAGACACGACACCCGAACTATTCACACTTAATATTACCATAGTGGGTGAAGGAACCGTTGATGTAGACGAAACCCCCTATACCGAGCCTATTACAGTTGAAGAAGCAACAGAACTCAATCTGGAAGCCTTTGCTGCAGAAGGTTGGCTTTTTGAAGGTTGGAGCGGTGATGTTGATGAAACAGAGGCCACCATCCAGATAACCATGGATGCGGATAAAAACCTTACCGCAACTTTCTCTGAAGATGATGTAAGCGTGAACGACCTGCACCAAAGCGCATTCAATATTTATCCCAATCCTGCAGCAAACCGTTTCCAGGTTGAGTGGGAAGGACAGGCCGAATTGCACATTATAGGAATAGACGGCAGGATGCATGATACTGTGACAATCCAGGGACCGGTTTACACTGTATCTGTAGAAAACATTCCGGAAGGAATATACGTGGTCAGGATCGTTTCAGATCAGCAGATTCTTAGCAGAATTATTCGCATTGCCCGTTAAAAGTTTAGTTTTTAAATATAAATTTGCCATCAGAACACTCATGTGAGAAATCTTTTTACCACCATACATGGGGATCTGATGTAAAACAAACAAATCCAACCGGCATGAAACGTTTGAGGAAAAACCAGAACCGTATGATTTTTGGGGTATGTGGGGCCCTTGGAGCTTACTTTAATGTAGATC
>JBHEOF010000117.1:0-234 GCA_046261715.1 Bacteroidales bacterium | reverse complement strand
TTTTACTTGCTATATTAATTCCATCGGAGAACTAGAGAATGGATCTTTTTCTTATACTTTTGGCATTTTTTCTTTTACTCGCCGGTATTGTGGGAGCTTTTATTCCTGTATTGCCGGGTCCACCGCTAAGCTATGCAGGTATGCTTTTTATACATTTCACCAGTATTACAGCTTTTTCTGCACGTGTGCTTATTACTTTTGGCATCATAACCCTGCTCATAACACTTGCTGATT
>JBHEOF010000116.1:6225-6494 GCA_046261715.1 Bacteroidales bacterium | reverse complement strand
GGGTATTGTATAACCGGGTCCACCTGAACCTGTGCCGTAAGGACAACCTCCCTGGATTACAAATTCAGGAATAACGCGGTGAAAGTTTAGCCCGTCATAAAAGCCTTTTTTGGCGAGATCAACAAAATTTTTTACGGTATTGGGGGCATCTTTCTCGTAGAATTTTACTTTCATAACCCCTTTTTCTGTATGAATACTGGCTGTTAACATAAAATCGTTCATTATTATTGTACTGCAAAATTGCAAAGGCAAACCTAATAATTTTTCAT
>JBHEOF010000116.1:0-6215 GCA_046261715.1 Bacteroidales bacterium | reverse complement strand
AAATAAAAAAACCCGGAGAATATCCGGGTTATTTACGTTATATGATTATTATCAATATCGTTTTGTGAAATATGCTTCCAGTGTGTCAGTTATAACCTGCTCTTCGGAAACAGTGATTCTTACAACATAACTCATTGATATTGTATTTTCGCTGTAACCACCGAAGCCATCCATTATTTCAAAAATACCAATTTGCTGATAAGGAATAAATACCTTTGACCCCACAACCATGGCAGAAATCTCAAGCCCGGCATCGTAAAAGTTATCAATAAAAATATTTTCCTCATTGAACTCATCAAGGGTTATTCTGGATTGATAGTAGGAAGGCATAGGAAGCCGGTAACTGTATTCTTCAACATCCCAGGTACCGCGGAAATTTCTGCGTGAATCAAATTCAGTAGGTTCGCAGGCGGAAAATAACAACCCTGCTATCAGAACCATTACGGGTATTAATCTTAATCTTGACATAAGGCTATATTGTTTTGGGGTTAAAAATAGTGGCTTTTAAAATTATTGTTTTAAGTGATATACGTGTTTATTGTTTTTAATACTCTAAAAGTTTATTCTATTTTAGAGCTCATTGGGTTTTTCAAGCCGGAATATTCAATGAGCTCCATCTTCACACTCCCAACGATTATGCCAGACTGTGCCATAACCGGAATTTTATTTTTATCATCTGATATCCAAAGCGTCATAGGATAAGGTTGGCTGAATACATCACCGGCAAGAACCTGTGGCTTAAACCTGAGAGTGCGGAAAGTTCCTATCCGGGTATTTACTTCTTCTCTTCCGTCAAAAACTACGCGGGAAACATGAACAGTATCATCGAGGAAGAAGCTTACATCATAAATATCTCCAATTTCCGCATCATCATAATCATAAGTGCGCAGGTAATAAAACGCTGAAATAATATCCTGTACATTTGGTATAACAGGAACTGTGGCAGTATTACTTACGGCAATATTATCGAACTGGTTAAAGACCACATCCTGACTTTTCTTATATCCGCCCTCATTTATACGTCTGATAAAAAGCAGAGGTAAGATAGCTTCTTCGTCAATATAGGTTTCATAGCGGTTTACTACCCTGAAGAAAAAATTAAAAGCTCCCCTGGTACGACCTAATCCCACAATATTCATGGTATTTCGCCCAGCAATGACTTCATTTTCGGGTTTTATTTCAAGTGATGCAAAACCGGCATTTACATTTCCGGTAATATAACTATCGTAAAATACTCTGAAAGTGATTTTTTCACCACGCTGAAAGGCATTATTCTCAACTTTGCGTAATTCTTGCCCTTTACCGGCCTGGGTTGAAAAAATTCCTGCTACAAATATGAAAAGCACCAGGATAAATTTATTTCTTGAAATAGAGTTCATAAAAGACAACAATTGGTTTGATACTTAAACGAAATTAATGCTTTAACATTATTTTACCCCAAAAAAATAACAGGGCTTGTTGACTTAATAAAATTTAACATCATCAAACCAAAAAGTATTCCAAAAAAATAAGGATGGATTAAAACCTGTGATCGTATCTTAGCATTGCATTGAACTCATTGTATTGCCTGCCATCTCCCTCACCAGGTTGGCTTGCAATGCCCCGCATTGACAAACGCAGGCTGTTTCCGTTGGGTAAGCGATAAGATGTGGATAAATTTAACGAATACTGCTGCGACCATTGCCTTACAACATATTCACCCTCCAGAAAATCATCACCATTGTTTTTCAGGCGGTTAAATTTTTCATATGCCCTGATAAAAGTTGTCAGTTCATGATCTTCAAGTATCCGTGTATACTCTGATCCGTTTCGCGACCAGCCCAGTGACAGATTCATATTCAGTTTTCTATCGAAAAATGAATATCCGGTTGATGTATTCAGTGAGTACCCTGAGGATAGTGAATAGGATGCATCATTATGCAGGTAGTTGCCGGAAAAATTCATGGAAAACCCTGATGCAAATGATAATCCGTATGCGGCTCCTGCAGTTATACTGCTAAAGCCCATAGCCGGGCGTTCTCCAAGGATCACCATTCTGCTTTTATCCTGCAACTCCTGCCAGGAACCATTCAAGGAAACTGAATGAGACAGTGAAGGAGATGCAAAAAACCAGGTTGGAGTTATCATAATATTTTGCGAAATCTGATTCTGATGAAGTTCATTCCACACCGGACTATCAGGGTCAGTGGGTGTATTTTCATTGTTAAGCCGCATGTAAGAAAGCATTACATTTGCCGAACGAGCCATTCTGATCATTATATTGGCACCTATTTGTTCACGGTTCATTTCGGAAGTGCGTGTGTTAAGCAGGTTGTTGCGACCTTGTGAAAACATGCCGGATAAATTTATTCTGCCTTTGAATAATCTGAGCTGAGATCGAAACCTCAGTAATTCCGTATCACTTCTTATCTGGCCCAGCCCCAGTGAGCGAAATCCCGGTTGTATGCGCTCCCATGCGCCGTTGAGTTTAAAAACTCCCAGGTCGAGCTGAGTTGTAATTTCTCCGGCATAATCTATACGTGTGCTGCTGTTTGGGGCGAAATAATCTGTAAGCGCCGAAGGAATTTCATCAACTTCAATGGCTTCACCAGTGCGATCACGGGTAAATGCCGAAAAAGTAACATTTGTACCTGCCCTGAATTTTCCTTTAAAGAAGGAAAGATTAAACTCCGGAGTAATATTCAAGTTTTCAGAGGGATAGATATCAAGTGGACCTTCAACAGATCCAACAACATCATAGGCATAAACTCCTGAAATGGCAAATTCGGTTCTTTCTCTCTTACCAAAACCCATCTTTGCAGCATAAAGCCATTGCTCAAATGAGGGCTCGCGGAAAGCTCTGTCTGTGCTGAATGCAACAGGCCTGCGTGTTCTGCCGCCCGCCATTGTTAAAGAAAATAACCCCGGATTGATATCTATAAGTCCTCCGGTTACCGTTACGCCTGACATGCTGTACCTTGAAAAACGCGGACTCACCGTTCCAGCTGAAAGAGTCAGCCATTTCCAGGTGCCATAAAAATTGAACTGATTCATGGATTGCCTGAGCTGATTATCGTTGGTAGAGTATAGTATATTAATACCCGACCTGAATCCAAACAGGGAAAAGGTTGAAGAAAAATTTACTTGACCCATTCCAGGTGGTTTTCTTGCATCAATTCCATTAACTGCGTAAGCTTCACTGAGCAACGATAATCTGCCGCTGAAAGTCAGGGGCTGAATATCTGTATCGCCTATGGTTGATGGCTCCGGTTCTTGTGCCATGGTATCAGGGAGAAATCCTGAAACCAGCAATAACAGGCATACAATCAGGCAATTCTTTATGAAATTAGCTATACCTTTTTTAAATCGTATTTTTTTCATGTTCAGCCCTCCTGAATGATTAAAGTTTTATCAGGGTGATTTTTTATTGTTGATTTGTTATAACCGGTCTTACAGGTGATCCCGGACGGCTCTCATTGCCGGAAGTATCAACGGCACGCACCCGGTACCACATTTCAGCATTACCTGTAAGATCTATAAACCGGGTATCTTCCAGCAAGCCTTCGTGAAGCGGTTCATAAATTCCTGTGGGAATGCCGGACCGGTATACTTTATAGCCCAGGAAGTCATCTGCTGCTACACGCTCCCATCTCAATTCCACGCCTTCATCGCGCATCGCAGCCTGTATATTCCGAACAGATGCGGGAGGAGTATAATTTCTTAAAAATACGGTATCAGGTACAGAAAACTCACTTTCATTTCCTGCAATATCTGTTGCAGTAACTGCATAAATATAGGTGTTGCCGGTTTGTAAATCTTCGTCTCTGATAAAACGGGTCGTGATGGGTAAGTCCAGAAGCTTATGAAATGATTCTTCACCTTCCTTTTTCCTGTAAGCCGTATATTTTTCCAGATTTCTTGACGATACGGCACCCCAGTTCAGGTGAATCCTGAAACCATTATCGTTAACGGCCCTTACACCCAAAGGTGCTTCGGGTGCTGTAATAATAGGTATAGTAAGTACAATGGCTGTAGTATCGCTGTGTATTTTTGCCCGGCTGGAAGAAAATACCACATACCGGTATCTTGCTCCTTCCAGAAATCCTGCTTCTTCACCACCCAAATCTATAAATGTTGTTTCTGCTAAAATATCAGGGTTTACGCGGCTAAAAGCACCCGGATTTGCCACATCTTCCCTTCTGCGCATTATTGTGAAGGTTTCAAAGTTTTCGGAGAGGGTTTCTGTTTGCCACAACAGTTCAACGTTTCTTGTCTGGGTGTTAAATTCAGCTGTCAAGCCAAAAGGCTGTGGTGGGGCAAACAGATCAAGAACCCTTGCCATTGCCACACTCCCCTTCTCACTTTCATTGCCTGCAAAACCTACAACATTAACAAAATAAAAATAAGATAACCCACCCACTACTGTTGTATCGAGATAAAATCCTGAATCTGCAGGAATGAGTTCATCCGTAATTTGTACAAAAGGTTTTGACAGATCTGAGCTTCTGTAAATCCGGTAACCTGCAATATTCTCTTCCAGCGATGGTTTCCATGCGACTTCAACCCATGGTTCGGGGGTTACATGAGCCGATATCTCATAAACAGGCTGTAATGGCAGATTATAAATGAGATCATACTCAAATACTTCGCTCGCTTCAATCAAATTACCTGTTATATCCACCGCAGAAACCACATACTGCTCAGTGGTATTAATAACGGGAGATTCGAAAGTAAACACATGATTATCATACGCATTGTTACGAACCACTGCCCTGTCGTTCAGAATTTGCAGTTCCCGGGTCTGCGGATCTGTCCTGTAAATATAGAATTGAATCACAAAATCATCGTCTTCAGGTTTTACCCTGAAATACTCCCATTCAAGGGTAACAAGAGAGCCCAGATTTGCTGCAGACAAAATTCTTGGGGCCTTAGGTTGCTTATATTCCAGAACCAGGGTTTTAAATAGTTCTTCTCCTGTGGGCCTGTCAAGATTATTGACAAACTCTACACGATATGTCACCTCAGTATTCATGGGGGCATCCTTATCAATATATAATCTTCCCATAGTTTTTGCTGCTTCAGGATAAAGAAAAGATGCCAGACCTGCCTCAAAATGTCTTGCTCTCATCACCAGCCAAAGGGAGGCCGCACTCTCCACCTCAAACATTTCCAGCAGATCATCATACCGATCGGCAAGCATTGGGCGCATATCGTCAATTCGTTGAGCCCCTCTTACAGGTTTTTCATTGAGGCGAACAAAAGCTTCTCCCGGTCCACCTCTGCGGTATATATTAAATCCATGCCCCGCAGACAACCTTTGGGTATGATACACATATACATCATCTTCAAGGGGAACAATTCGTAAGACGGGTTCGGATGCATACGACTTCTGACCCTTGGTTATCAGGCAAAAAACCGACAAAATAATGATTAGAAATTTTTTCATAACTATAAATTTTTACCAACCTCCAGGAAATATGATGGGGTCAAATACAATTGGTGGAACATAGATGGGATGTGTGAAATCTGCAGTTACAACAGTACTTTTCATCCCGGTATTGGTAACGGTAACCGTTACCTGATAACCCGTTAATGATTCCGGTAATCCGGAACGTGTAATGGTTCGGCTAACGGGTTGGTCATAATATCCTTTAATACCCGGAATATTAATTAGTGGTAAATAGTTGCCGGTATCATTGATTTTAATCTTGTAAGAAACATTGTGTATGGCAGCTCCTGTATCAAATATGTTCTGAATATTTATTTGCAGTGCATTGGTACTGGCATTGTATTCAAGATTTACATCAGGTTCTTCAGGATACGTGCCCATTTGGAACGGACCGCTGGCGGCCACCCCTGATGTCATTCCCTGCCCGTTAACTGCCCTTACATTGACATATAGATCTGTATGGTGAGGAAATACTGATACCGGAACGACATATACAGGCACATTATCCGGTTCTGCCGGAACAAACTGAGTATCGGGAGCCATAATAACCTGAAAATTTTGTGTAAAATCAATACCCGAACCCCATTCTCTCACATCCGATGATCCTGGTGTTGTTCCTACGGAATACTGATACCCTAATGTCTGACTTTCACGATCAAGTGAAAGTTTTGGAATATGTAAGCGCAATCCGTTTCCGAAGATACGGGCATTAACTACCGGACGTGTGGGTGGAGATGGATCAATAGCCATCACAGGCTCTATGGTTAATATCTGTTCACTTACACTG
>JBHEOF010000115.1:0-6519 GCA_046261715.1 Bacteroidales bacterium | reverse complement strand
ATATTCCTAATCCTGATAAATTAAGTAATCTGTCGGAATTTGTTTCCAAGCTTGGTTATAAAATGAAAACCGACACACGCAAAAATATATCCCAATCCTTCAACAATCTGCTAACCCGAAGCCAGGGAAAAGGTGAGGAAAATTTAATTGAAACCCTGGCTATCAGGAGTATGGCCAAAGCAGAATATTCAACACAAAACATTGGACATTATGGACTTGCATTTGATTATTATACACATTTTACTTCTCCCATAAGGCGCTACCCTGATTTGATGGTACATCGCTTGCTGCATGCATATTTAAACAATGCAGGAAGTTTTCCACAGGAACCTTATGAAGAAAAGTGCCAGCATTCAACCGATATGGAAAAAAGAGCCCAGGAAGCAGAAAGAGATTCCATAAAATACAAACAGGTCGAATTCTTAAGTGATAAAATCGGACAGGAATTTAAAGGGGTAATTTCAGGTGTAAGCAAATGGGGCATTTTTGTTGAAATTATTGAGAACAAATGCGAAGGAATGATCAGGATGCGGGATATGTCTGACGATTATTATAACCTCGATGAAGATAATTACCAGGTAATTGGTTATAATACGAAAAGAAAATTCAAGTTGGGTGATGAAATAATGATCAGGTTAAAAGCCGCTGATTTTCAGCGAAAAGAACTTGATTTTGAACTGGCTGAATAAAAAAATCCCAGGCAAATGCCTGGGATTTTTATTTTCGTTTTTAAAAACTTTTATATCAGATTCAACCTGCTGTAAAGCTCTTTTCTGTAGAGACCACCGATTGGTAATACTTTCATTTTTCCTTCAATTACCAGATCGGGATATTTGATGGAGAAAATCTTATTAAGATTTACAATAAATGACCTGTGAATCCTCACAAAATCTTTTTGCGGAAGAATTCTTACCATTTCCTTCATAGTTGTATGTGTAGTATAACTATTATCGGAAGTATTGATAACTACATAATCCTTAAGAGCTTCCACGTAAAATATATCGTCGAAATTAATTTTATTCAAACGATAATCTGCTCTTACGAAGATGCTGTCTTTTGATTCTTTATTTTCAATGATTGAATGATAAAGATCTCTTTCTTTTTTAATGACGTCATCCTTTTCATGCTTGTAAAGGGCCATTTCAATGGTAGTTTGAAGTTCTTTTTCCTTAAAAGGCTTGATAATATAACCATAAGGTTCGGTAATTTTTGCCTTACTCAGGGTATTATCATCTGCATAAGCAGTAAGAAAAATCAAAGGAACACCAAATCTTTCTTTTATAACATTGGCAGCTTCAATTCCACTCATTTGCCCTTTAAGCATTATATCCATCAAAATAAGATCTGGACGGTTTTCTTCAACCTCTTCAATAGCTTTTTCAGCACTACTTACAGTAGTAGGCACCTGGTAACCCAGTTTTTTCAAGCTATTCTGAATATCTTTGGCTACGATACTTTCATCTTCAACAACCAAAATTTTTACTTTTGCCATATCCCTTGTTTATTTGTTGTGTTACAAAATATATTTTGATTAATAGTTGTATTAAAGCTTTTTAGAAGTGTCTTTTTTTTGTTAAAACAGGTTGTTTACACAAAGCAAGCTCAAATTTACAATAATTTTTTTAATTTAACCCATTAATAATTAGTTAGATGATATGATATTAAAGAACCCACTCTAAATTAAGGAAATTTAACCATAACACCAAAATTTCATCTGTAAACCTTTATATATCCTTTTTTTAAATATTTCCATAAATAATAAAAACTAAAGACCAATTTTTTCAGATATCTGAAGCATACGATCAAGCGGAACCCTGGCTTTTTCAATTAATTCATCCGAAATTTTTATTTCATATTCTTCTGTTAGCAAACAATTATACAATTTTTCCAGCGTATTTAATTTCATGTGCGGACAATCATTGCACATGCAACTCTCATCAGTTGGAATAATAATAAAACTTTTATCGGGATTATATTTCTTCATCTGATGAATTATGCCTGATTCTGTTGCCACAAGAAATTCAGTATCTTCACTCCTACGGGTATAATTTAAAAGAGCTGTTGTGGAACCCACATAGTCAGCCATTGCCAAAATTTGCGATTTACATTCAGGGTGAGCAATCAGTTTTGCATCGGGGTGCTTTTCTTTCAGGCTCAATACTCTTTCCACACTTAAAATATCGTGTACTTCACAGGTACCATTCCACAAAACCATGTTTCTGTCTGTCAAATTATTAATGTATGCACCCAGATTCTTATCAGGTGCAAATATGATATTTTCTTCTTCAGGTAAACTATTTACTATACCCACGGCATTGCTTGAAGTACATATAATATCTGATAGTGCTTTTATTTCCACAGAGCTGTTTATATAACTGATCACTGTATGCCTGGGTCGGGCTTCTCTGAACTTACGAAATTCATCAGGCGGACAACTTTCAACAAGACTGCAACCTGCTTCCGGATCAGGAATAAGCACTTTTTTTTCAGGAGAAAGAATTTTCGCTGATTCACCCATAAACTGTACACCGCAAAAAACTATAATATCAGCATTTGTATCTGCAGCTTCTCGCGCCAAAGCAAGGCTATCCCCGATAAAATCGGAAATATCCTGTATTTCAGGAATCTGATAAAAATGCCCTAATATTACTGCATTTTTCTCTTTCTTTAATTGATTTATTTTTGATATTAACTTCTGATTTTTTTTATCTTTCATTATTTATATGTTTGATTTTAGCATCTGCCTTTAAAATAGCCTTTTAAAAATAATATGAATAAACTTAATTTAAAATTTTATTATTGTTATTAGCGGTGTTAATTGTGTTGGTAAAAAATCACCCGAAAATTTGGTAATAATACTTATAAAATATAATGAACAAATAATCAACAAAGGTAAAATCTTAAAACATTCATATGCAATACTTTTTGACTTTATTAACAAGCGCTGAATTGGTTGTTATATTGAAAAAATACCGTTAATAACCTTATAAAAACCTCATTGAATTTGTTAAGGAAATGTTAATATTTAATTAAAAATATCTTAACAGAGGTGTTGACTTTTCGAAAAAAAAATGCAAGACAATTTTATTTTGAACAAAGCAAGGAAAACTTACCAAAAGATATGAGCACAAATATTCGTTTTCTTAACAAATATATGTTCATATCTTGTAAAAGATTGATAGCAAGATACAAGAAAAATATTTATAAATATGAATTGTTATATATGTGTTAATCTAAGTACCTTAAAATAAATTATGTAGAATTTCTCTGTATTTTTGTTTTGTATTAAAAGGAAAAAATTTATCAACATGCAAAAAAGCAATATAAAAATTGCCCTGGCATCCGATCATGCGGGGTATGAATTAAAAATGAAAATCATAAGTTACTTGCGTGAAAAGGGTTATGAAGAGCTAAGAGATTTTGGCACCCATTCACCTGAAAGTGCAGATTATCCTGATTATGTTCATCCGCTGGCCATAGCAATTAAAGCAGAAGAATTTGATTTAGGAGTAATAATGTGTGGTAGTGGCAACGGGGTGAATATGACAGCCAATAAATATCAGCATATAAGAAGCGCCTTATGCTGGATTCCTGAAATAGCTTCGCTGGCCCGCAGGCATAATAATGCCAATGTTTTGGCATTGCCCGGTCGTTTCGTGACTACAAAACAAGCACAGGAAATTGTTGACGCTTTCCTGGAAGCATCTTTTGAAGGTGGGCGGCATCAAAAAAGAGTGGATAAAATTCCCTGTTCCTAAAGAATTACTAAATCATTATCTGCCTTATGTCGGAAACGTATCAAAAATTCATTACAGATTCAGAAAAAAAATCCTTTGATCTGAAACACCGGACAACCATTGCTTTCAATATAGGAAAGTACAATACCGCTGTTGTTAAAGGTAAATTACAATATAAGCAGCTTGATGTTGCCCGCAAGCAGGCCGCTCTTAGAAAGTACAGGGTAATTGAAAACCTTGAGAATTCTCTTAAGGAGTTCGAACAAAATTTCATAAAAAGAGGAGGAAAAGTTATATGGGCCAGAGATGCAAAGGAAGCCAGCCTGGCCATACTGGATATTCTTAAAAAGAAGAATATTGATCTGGTAGTAAAATCCAAATCAATGGTTACTGAAGAGCTTGACCTGGCTCATTTTTTAAAAGATCAGGAAATCGAATGTGTAGAAACCGATCTGGGTGAATATATTGTTCAGATTTCTGATGATAAACCTTACCATATCGTTACTCCTGTAATGCATAAATCGGCAAAAGATATTGCTGATATTTTTCATGAAAAATTTGGACTGGATCCCGAAAGTTCACCTTCAGAAATAGCAAAATTTGTAAGAAAAACCTTGCGTGAAAAGTTTATCAATGCCGGCGCGGGTATTACCGGTGCAAATTTTCTTATTTCCGGCAACGGAAGTATTGCCATCACCGAAAATGAAGGCAACGGTGTTATGTCGGCAAGCATGCCACCTGTTCATATTGTGGTGGCAGGTATTGAAAGGGTTCTGGAAAATATGGATGATCTGCACTTATTCTGGCCCTTACTGGCTACTTTCGGCACAGGGCAAAACGTTACAGCGTATAATACCATCATTAGCGGGCCCAGACAGAAAGATGAATTTGACGGTCCCGAAGAAATGTATGTAGTGTTGCTTGATAATGGTCGTAGCAAGTTGTTATCGCAAATACCCCAGCGCAGGGCCCTTTCATGTATTCGCTGCGGATCATGTTTGAATGCCTGCCCGATTTACCGCAATATTGGCGGGCATAGCTATGGAAGTGTTTATTCGGGTCCTATTGGTGCCGTTATAACCCCCCACCTGCGCTCTATGATGCATTATAAACATCTGAGCTATGCATCTTCACTGTGCGGAAAATGTACTGAAGTATGTCCTGTAAATATTGATCTCCATTTTCAGTTGCTTCAGAACCGTAATTTTTCTGTGGAAAATAAACTTGCCCCCCCTATTGAAAACTGGGGTATGCGTATATGGAAAATGGCGATGCTAAAGCCAAAATATATGAGTTTTCCGGGCGCAGGCATCAAAAACTTTTTCATCAAAAAAGCATTTAAGAAAACCTGGGGAAATCGCCGCGATTTACCCGTTATTCAGAAAAAACCCTTCAGAGAATTGTGGAAAGAACGTTGATAAGTTTAGAGTTTATCGGTTAATGGGTTGATGAAGCGAAGTTGAACGAAGTGAAATCCAGAGACTGAAAGAATTCGGGACCCCGAGAGCGTGAGCTATTCGGGAATAGGCTGACAGGTTGATTTTATAACACTTAAACCTATAAACTTATCAACCCATAAACCCTAAACCCTCTTTAGCACATCCATTACCCCACCCAGGTAACCTGCTCCAAACAGATTTACGTGTACCATAAGCGGATATAAATTTGCCACTTCAATTGCCTGTCGCCAGTTGTTTTCCATGGGAAATTCGCTGTGGTAAGATTCATAAAAAGCAGGTGCAAATCCACCAAATAATTTCGACATACCAATATCCATCAATCGGTGGCCATAGTAAACCGCCGGATCAATAATGCATGCTTTACCTTGGCTGTTGGTCATATAATTTCCACTCCACAGGTCGCCGTGGATAAGAGAAGGTTTTTCTTCAGGAAAGAAGTCAGAAAGAGAGTGATACAGTTTTTCAAATCTTCTGGCACTGTTAGTGTCCATTAAACCCTGATCCCGAGCCATCTTTACCTGAATTTCAAGTCGCTGGCTGATGAAGAATTCAATCCAGTTTTCATGGGGATCGTTAAATTGCTCAAGGCTGCCGATGTAATTGTCATGATCAAGCCCAAAATGATCAGCTGAGTGTTTGTGCAGCCGGGCAAGAGATGTTCCGAAATCCTGCCAGTAAGAGTCTTTTTCAGGGGCACTTTCCATAAATGTACTTGGCAAACCAGGTTCCGCTTCCCGACTTTATGCGCAATGCATTATTAATTGAACCACCCGAAAGAGAAGAAATCTTTTCTATTTTTTCTTTTTCACCGGTGTGTTTCTCTAAAATAGATTTTAAAAGGGATTGAAGGGTTTCGCTTATCATAATTATATTTTAGTAGTTCAACGTTTTTATTTCAAACTTACTTTTTTAATCGCCTTATACACCGGGCCGGCAGGTTTAAGAAAACTTTCATATAGTATCACTTCTTTTATTTCAACTATTTGAAAAATTTCATCTTCCATATTTGCTTCCAGTTCAAAAAGTTCATTCATGCTGTTAAATTCTTTTACTCTTCCGATGGTAAGATGAGGTTTGAAATCCTGGTTATTTTCATGTTGTCCGAAATCTTTTAAAGCCCTACTTACCTTCTTTTGAATATTTTGTAAATCCTTGGTATGCTCTGTTCCCAACCATAAGACCCTGGGAAACCGGGAATTACCAAAATATCCGAAACCGGTGATCTGAAAGTTAAAAGATTTCGAATCTTCCAGTGATTTTTCAAGGAGTTCTGCAATTTCAGGAACTTGCTTGTTGGGGGTATCGCCCAGAAACTTCAAGGT
>JBHEOF010000114.1:2969-6562 GCA_046261715.1 Bacteroidales bacterium | reverse complement strand
CATCGTAATTTGTACCTATTTCAGCATTCATACGTGCTGCAGTATATATACCATACGGTAGTTGCAATTCATATGAAGGATTAGACTCCCATCCATCAAGAAATTCCATAGCCCACTCAGCACCTTTCAAAAAATCGCGGTTACCTGTTTGTATCCATGCATTATATAGTATCCATGAAATAGCACCGGCAGCTTCGGGTTGTTTAACCCCCTGATCAAGAGGAGCCATTTCCGACATGCTCCATGCTCTGTAATTCATATAAGGTACATTCCAGGGAGTATCGGAACCACCCATTGCCCTTACTGCATTAAGCCATTGATTTGCCATTACCGGTAATTGCTGCTGGAAAACAGAAATATCAGGATATAAATCCATCAATTGCATGTAAAACACATTAGGCATACTTTCATACCACCAATCAAAGCCAGAACTCGCTACAGGATGGTTCAGATAAATGTTTTCTTCGGGTCGCTTGTTGAAATATTCCTGTATCATCAATGCCCAGTTTTCATCAAACTGATCTGATTTAACAATACCTGCAAGAGTTGCACCAACCACAGCGGGTATTACATTAATGGCTTCACCTGAAGTTGGATAGTTTGTTCCAACAGCAGTGTGTAGTCCAAAACTGGTAAAATCGGGGTAATTGACAGATTGTTCCCTGAAAAACACAAAAGGTTGATATTGACCTGTCAAATCCTTGTCAAAAACAAGTGAATCATAACCTGCAGCAACATGCTTCCAGTCTCGCATCTCGTAGGGTTGCGGGAAGTCAGGCATGGAATTTATGCGTGATATCTCAATCTGCTGGGCATTAACAAAAGGAAATAACAGTGCTTTTATACAAACAAGCAATAATATTTTTTTAAAGAAGGCTTTCCTGAATATTTTCTTCATGTGGTGTTTTATTCTTAAAGGTAAGTATTTCCAAATCTAAAACAGTAAACCTTGTTACCACATTTGTGTACTCTGTTATCAATTTAATCTTTGTTTGTAAAATAATATATTGATTGTATGGCTATAAGGTATCCACACATCTTATTTAACAATCCTTACCTACTATAATATTAAGATTTTTATAAATTTACATCGTATTAATTTGTCACTGCAATTAACCATTAATCCTGGTTACTCTTTATCCGTAATCCCATCATGCACAGGTATCTTATTTTAATAACTTTTTTGATTCTTCTCTTTCTGAACAAAGCATTTTCTGTTTCACTCAGCCTGAATGACCAGGTATGGAGATCAAAAAATATCACAAATGAAACGGGTTTATCCAATAGTGCTGTAAATTCTATTTACAAAGATTCTAATGGGTTTATGTGGTTTGGTACCTGGGATGGTTTAAACCAATATGATGGTAAGAATATTAAAACTTTTTACCCTGATCTGTTTGATGAAAAGGCAATAAGTAATAATATCATAAGAAAAATGATTGAGGATAATACAGGTAATTTATGGATCGTTACCGAACAGGGGCTCAATCGATATTCCAGAGATCTGGGATATTTTACAAGTTGGTTTACAGAGTTGCCTGACGTTTCGTTCAGGGAACAAAGTATAAAAGCATGCATTGGGTATGATGGAAATATCTGGACCAGTGTTTACGGACTTGGCCTGTTCAGATTTGATCCATTGCAGGAAACCTTTATTATGGTTGAATTGCCTGGTTTAAGTAATAGCAATCTTAAAGAAATCAATGACTTTTATTTTCATGATAACCGCTTATTTATCATTGACAAGAATATTCTTTTTAGCTATGATTTTGAGAGAAAAATTTATAGCGAATTTGGTATAACACAGCTATGCAGCGATCCGGATAGCGAGAATTACTCCGGAAGTTGGTTTTATGCGCTTGGTAATCATTCGGGTTTAGCAATAGGGTTAAATAAAGGAGGTGTAATATTTCTTGATCTGAACTCTTTAGAAGCAAAACATACAAAAAAAGGTATATCAGATTTTCATGTTACAGCAGTGCACCCATCAGCAAATAACGAATTCTTGTGGGTAGGTACAGATAACGGTGGGTTATACAAAGTAAACCCCAAGACCTTTGATCATGCAACTTCGGTTCTGCCACTTATCCCCGAACTGGCTGATAAAAGAGTAAAAATCTGGTCAATTCTTGAAACTCATGATAACCTGCTATGGATTGGCACTGACGGTGAGGGTGTTTTCAGAACGATCATGAAACCCAAACCATTTTTCCAGATTAGCCGGGGGGAAGCATCAGAAAGACAATTGAACCATCAGATTGTAAGAGCAATATATGAAGATGAAAAAGGCAACCTTTGGGTAGGCACACGTGGAAACGGTTTAAACCTCATTCCTTCTGAATCAGGAAATACTGAATATTTTACCACAAACAACGGACTTTCAAATAATGCAGTACTGGCTTTAAAAAAAGACAAATCAGGTAACTTTTGGATTGGTCATGACGGAGCTGGAGTCGATTTGCTTGATACTTCCACCGGAAAGTTTTATCAATTTCCTGCTGACCTCATAGGTGGTGAGAACCTTGAATTTGGGTCAGTTTATGACATTTGCATAGATGCTTTCGGACAGGTTTGGCTTGGCACCAGTGGTTATGGGGTAATTGGCCTTAATGTAGTGAAAGAAAATGACCAATACAGGTTGATCGATTATGTGCACATTAGAGGTGACGGAGCAGATGATCAATTAAAAAGTAATATTATTTATGCCATTAAAGAAGAAAAACCCAATATCTTGTGGTTTGCTACCCGTGGAGCAGGAATTTACAGGTTGAATACCTTAACACTTCAACTTGAAAATTTCAATTTGCAAGAACCCGGCCAGCCTGGTCTTAACAATAACGATGTGTTAAGTATGCATATGGGTAGCAAGGGTTATTTATGGGTAGGGACCAGCGGGGGTCTCAATAAAATTAATATCAACTTTTCTCCATATGAATTTTCATATTTTACCACAGAAAATGGTCTTCCCAATAATACAATTCATGCAATACTTGAAGACCCTGATGGAAATATATGGGTAAGTACCAATAAAGGACTTAGTAAACTTGACAAAGAAAAGGATAGCTTTCTTAATTTTTATAGTGCTGATGGATTGCAAAGCAATGAATATACTGATGGAGCTGCGTTTCATAGTGAAACCAGCGGGAAATTTTATTTCGGCGGAATTAACGGGCTTGATTGGTTTTTTCCCGACAAAATAAGCATTTCAGAACAAATGCCTGTATTAATTTTAAACGGTTTAAGATTATTCAACACTGAGATTCTGCCGGGTGACTCAACAGGTATACTGAGAAAAAACATCAACGAACTGGAGAAAATATCATTGAAACATAATCAGAACTTTTTCACTGTTGAATTTACTACAATCAACTTCATAAATCCTGACAAAAGCCTGTTTGAATATAAACTTGAAAATTTTAATACTGACTGGGTACAAGCAGGTAATCAGCGTGAAGCCAACTTTACCAATGTACCATTCGGAAAATACAATCTTCTGGTAAGGGCAACCAATGAAGACGGAGTATGGTCTGATAAAATAAAAACCCTTCAGATCATCATCAATCCCCCTTTCTGGAAAACCTGGCCAGCCTATT
>JBHEOF010000114.1:0-2959 GCA_046261715.1 Bacteroidales bacterium | reverse complement strand
AGCCTATTTAATTTATATTCTATTAATAATTTTGCTTTTATATTCCATATATAAATATCAAGCCCGAAGGCTTAAGCTAAAACAGGAACGTGCTCTCGAAAAAATCAGGCAGGATAAGGAAAAAGAAATTAATCAGTATAAATTGCAGTTTTTTACAAATCTTGCCCATGAATTCGGTACACCCCTCACGCTGATATTTGCTTCAGCAGCCAGCTTAATGAATCAAAAAGCAACACGTGAGGAATCATCAAAACTTATCAAAACCATTTACCAGAATTCGCGTCGTATGCAACGACTTGTTCAGGAATTGCTTGAATACCGAAAAATTGATACCGGCCGTGAAAGGCTGAAGCCTGGAAAAACCGAATTGGTTGGCATTCTTAATAATATAGTTGAAATTTTCTCTCATTTTGCACGTGAAAATGAACTTGACATAAGCTTTGAACCTCATATTGAAGAATTATGGATTATTACCGATAGCAATAAACTGGAGAAAATCATATTAAATTTACTTTCTAACGCTGTAAAATATACACCCCCGGGTGGAAATATTACGGTAGGACTTGAAACCCAAAAAGATGAAATAATAATCATTATAAATGATACAGGAATAGGTATTCCTGAATCGTCAATTCCACATATTTTTGATAGCTTCTATCAGTATGGTAAAACACAGCATCGCGGCAAATCATCTTTTAAAGGTATAGGGATCGGCCTGGCATATACAAAAAGTCTTGTTGAGCTATTGGGTGGAAAAATTTCTGTTCAAAGCAGCCCAGAAAAAGGTAGTTCATTTAAAGTATATTTGCCTTTTACTTCAGCTGTTGATGATAGCAGCGATTATCATTCTCATGGCATATTAAGCAGTTCAGGAATAATTGAGAATCTTACTGAAGAACTCATCCCTTTTAGTGATCAACAAAAGATTTCATCAAAAGTTAAACCTGTATTGTGGACTACTCCCAAAAAATACAGGGTGCTGGTTGCTGAGGATGACCCTGAACTTGCCAATTTACTTTTCAGGTTGTTGGCAGAACAATATGATGTAAGCTTGGCAAAAAATGGTAATCAGGCTCTGGATATTATTCAAAACAATCGTATTGATTTGCTGGTTAGTGACATAGTAATGCCCGGTATGGATGGCCTTAGCCTATGTAAAACCATTAAAACAGAATTAGCAACCAGCCATATTCCCGTGATTTTGCTTACAGCAAAAGCAGAGATAGAAAGCCGCATCGAAGGACTTGAAATGGGTGCCGATTCTTATATTCCAAAGCCCTTTCATCCCAAACACCTTTTTGTTCGCATTGAAAAATTACTGAAAACCAGGGAGCAAATGTCAGAGTTTTTTAAAACAAACTTCGGTACGCCAACCTATGATTTGCAGCAAAGTTATTCAATGCGGGATAGAGAGCTTCTGGAAAAATGTGTTAATTATATTGAGAAAAACTTTGGTGAAGAAAGTCTTGATGCGGAAGATCTTGCATCATACCTGGCCTTAAGCAAGGCACAGCTTTACAGGAAAACAAAGGCACTTACAGGATTAACACCACATGGTTTGATAAAAAATTTCAGGTTGAAAAAAGCCCGTCAGATGATTGCCGAAGGAAGGTATTCCGTTACGGAAATCATTTATATGACCGGATTCAACAATCGTACTTACTTTTATCGATCATATAAAGAAATCTTTGGAGAGACTCCGGGAGATCTGGGTAAAAATAATTAATCATTTTTTGGATTTATGAACTGCCACAAAATCATTCATATTGACATGGATGCCTTTTATGCCTCGGTTGAACAAAGAGATAACCCGGAGTTAAAAGGTAAGCCGGTTGCTGTGGGCGGTGGCGGAGAAAGGGGTGTTGTTGC
This sequence comes from Bacteroidales bacterium, assembly GCA_046261715.1. Taxonomy (GTDB): domain Bacteria; phylum Bacteroidota; class Bacteroidia; order Bacteroidales; family UBA7960; genus SKVR01. The sequence goes on along the minus strand of JBHEOF010000114.1, from coordinate 1,090 downwards.
AGCAGCTAGTTATGAAGCACGGAAATTTGGCGTTCGTTCGGCCATGCCGGGAATACAGGCCCGGAAAAAATGCCCTGAAATTGTCTTTGTAAAGCCACGGTTTGATGTGTATAAAAAGGTTTCTGATCAAATAAGAAATATCTTTCACGAATATACAGATCTTGTTGAACCACTTTCTCTTGATGAAGCTTACCTGGATGTAACAAATCCCAAAAAAGGAAAAAACTCTGCTACCCTGGTTGCCAAAGAAATAAGAGAAAGGATATACAATGAACTTCATCTTACTTCATCGGCAGGAATATCATTTAATAAATTCCTGGCCAAAATTGCATCAGATGTAAAAAAGCCAAATGGTATGTTTGTTATTCACCCCGATGAAGCAGCAAGATACATAGAAAACTTACCCATAGAAAAATTTCATGGGGTAGGTAAGGTTACTGCGCAAAAGTTTAAAAAGCTGGGAATTAACAATGGCTATGACCTTAAAGAGACTCCGCTGGAAAACATAATCAAGCACTTTGGAAAAAATGGTCTTTTTTTCTACAATATTGCCCGTGGTATTGACAAAAGGATAGTTGAGCCTGAACGGGAAAGAAAATCAGTAGGCGCTGAGAATACCTTTTCAAAAGATTTGCTTGAAGATGAAGAGTTAAATGAAGCCATGAAAGAAAATTCCGAAATTCTGTACAATCGCCTGATAAAAGCAGGAGTGTGGGGCAAAACCCTTACTGTAAAAATAAAATATCATGATTTTCAGCAGATTACCCGAAGCAGAACTTTTGAGAATGATGTGAACTCAAAAGATGCCATTTTCAATATCTCATGTGAGATACTGCATCAGAACCGTGATAAAATAAAACCCATCAGACTTCTTGGAATAAGTTTCTCACAATTGGTTCCGGCTGGTAACACAATAGGTAAACAATTAAAAATAAGATTTAAGGAAAACAATCCGGAATAAATATTATTTGATTAAATACCAGACTGCTAAAAAATATCCACTCCTTGTTAATTAACAAAAAAGGAGCTGATCATACAAATCAGCTCCTAAAAAAACTATGAGAGAATTTCAAAAATTAAACGATTATAT
>JBHEOF010000113.1:0-6577 GCA_046261715.1 Bacteroidales bacterium | reverse complement strand
TTCAGATCCCGGGCCTTCTCTCATGCCCCCAGACTCCATAAATGTGGGATTCCCGTTTTTAGGATTGCTAATCCGCACAATGGCGAAATCACATTCAGCAATTTCTTCTTTGGAAGCACGTATGATGTCATTTTGCGACAGCGTTGGATTGCCTTCGTCATCCGCCGGACCGGTAAACGCTTCGGCCAGCTCATCGGTTACCACATCGTAATATTCTCCGGCAATTTCAAGATCAAATCCCGGTTCGGCAGATGCCGGGGTCCTTCTCCACCCTCCTGTTGCTGCTGTATATAAACTGGGAATGTATACCTTGGGTTTTTGCGCTCCTGCCGATGCCTTATGAATAATGCCGTCTTTGTTTTTCAACATTACAATAGATTTTAGATGCGCCTGATGTCCTGCCGCCTCATGCTCAGGTTTAAGTGAGGTGGATTCTGCCACTTTGAAATCAAGATATGGATTGTCGACAATGCCAATGTTGAAATGGGTTCTAAGAATCCGCTCTGTACCTTTCTTCATGATTTTATCCATTTCTGTTTTACCAAGCCTTTCGACACCCAAATCATAAGCCTCCATTGCTAAATCAACACTTTCCTGCAAGTCACCACCCTCACCTCCATAAGCATCACATCCAGCTTCCAGAATGGCCAATCTTCTTTCAACCGGAGTCAAATCTTCAACACCATAGTCTTTGCTGGTGAGAATGCCAAAATCGGTCAGAATATAGCCGTCCCAGCCACATTCTCCTCTTAACAGTTCATTGATTTTATATTGGCTGTAGCTTGTGCCTACACGTTCTCCACCAACTGGCGAACCATCTGCGTTAATAGCAATTGAATAATTCGTCATAGCAGCGGTTACTGTTTCCGTTTTTCCCTGAAGGTCCATACAAGCTACAAATGGTAAAACATGAGTAAAAAACTGACCACCAGGAAATACAGTGTATGCTCCGTCACGCGTATGTGATTCACGTCCGCCTTCAGCAGCACCGTCTCCTGGCCAGTGCTTCATCTGGTTGTTCACGCTGTGTTTTCCCCAGCCCAAATCATTCCCTTCTTCGTCGTAGGTAGATTGCCAACCGTTGATAATTGCTCTCGCCATATCCATCGACAGGGCCGGATCTTCGCCAAACGTACCGGGAATACGTTTCCATCGGGGTTCTGTTGCCAGATCCATTTGTGTGGCAACCTGCATCGAGATTCCCATTGCACGCCATTCTTCTGACATCATTCTGCCAAATTGAGCTCCAATTTCAGGATCGAACGTTGCCGCCAATCCAAGATTACTTGGCCAGCTCGATACATCGCCAGACCTGGGATCATCAATCCAGACTGCGGGAATACAGACAACATTGTCAAGTCCTTCGATATACTCTTGCACCATGTAGTTCCAGTTCACCTTTGTTCTCGTGTCTGCTGAACCACCTCGTGGCGCCCGCAGTTGCCGGTAGCCCAGGTCAAGGGAATTCTTTATTATCGCATCAAGTGAATCAGGATTTACCTTCCAACCGCCAAAAGGATTCATTTTCATACCCATCACCTGTTCAACCGGAACCTCGTCAACCATGCTTGCTGCCCAAGTTTCAAAGTCAACGCGCCAATCTTCAAATTCATCCAGCAAGTTGTTTCTGTTGAGATCTTTGAACGCGTATCCGTCAACCTGGATTAGCTGAAGCCCGGAACTATTTGAATAGCCAAGAGTAACACCATCTTCATTTGTTACCTTAGTCCAGCCATCCGGAGTCTCTGATTCTTCCCACTTGATGTTGCCCGATCCAAGCTGATCGGGTTTTCTGGGATAATTTTCAGTTTTATTGCAGGCAGAAAACAAAGCAACAACTGCCAGCGATACCAGGATAAATAAGATGTTTTTTGAGGAAGAAAGGTCTTTAAATCGTTTCATTGGTTTATCTCCTTCTCTTTAATAGTGAGTGTCAAATGTATAATTCTGATTTCATACTCTTCTTTTCTAATTAATTAAGTTCAACGTTCACTTGTTTCTGAATGCTTCCTGAAATTTCTTTTTAAACACTCTCCCAAGTGGAAGTTTAGCATCTTCCATTTCAATTTGGTTGGCAGAAGTTTTATCTACAAGTTGCAGATTAACAATATAGGAACGATGAACCTGAATGAATTGACTGACAGGTAATTTATCTTTCCAGTATTTTAATGAATACGAAACATGGTATTTTTTCTTTTTACAGAATATGTGCGAATAATCTCCATCTGCCTGAATATGTGTAATATCATCAAATTTTATTTTAATAAAATCGTATCCTGCTTTTATTAAAATACTTTCCGGTATTTTACTTTCGGTGGAGATGGAAGTGCTTTCAGCTAAACGTTCCACCTTTAAAACTGCTTTTAAAAAGCGTTCAAAAGAGAAAGGTTTTAAAAGGTAATCTACCACCTCAAGTTCGTAACCCTGCAAGGCATAATCAGGGAAAGCTGTAGTTATTATAACGAAAGTTTTCTTGTTTAATACAGATAAAAAATCGATGCCCGAGAGTTTGGGCAAATGAATGTCAAGAAATACCAAATCAACATGATTATTACGCAAATACTCCAGCGCATCCAGCGCATTGAAAAACAACCCCTTTAAAGCCAACTCATGTATATCGCCAATGTATTTTTGCAGAATTCTGCGGGCCGGCATCTGGTCTTCTATTACAATGCAACTAATCATCTGATAAATCAATTTTTAAAAAAACTTTATACCAATTATTCTTCGTCTCGATAGTTAGCTTGTACTTATCCGGATAACTCAAATCCAATCGTCCCTTCACATTTTTTAATCCAATTCCTTTACCCAGGTTATCTGTATTGGTTTGTTCGGAATAATTATTTTCGCAATAAAAAGATAAGGTATTATCAAAAATTTTTACCGAAATATTAATCTGAACATCGCTAAGTTGACTGGCAGGTGCATGTTTAAATGCGTTTTCAATAAAAACCATAAGTATTAGGGGTGCAATCCGTAAATTTTCCGGGTCACCATCAACATTAAAAGTAACTCGCCCCTCATCGCCTAACTGAAGCTCACTAAGCTGCACATAATCACTTAAATTATCCAATTCTTTGCTTAACAAAACTGTTTTATCCCGGCAATCATATAACATATACCTTAAAATAGAGGATAATTGCAAAATAATTTCAGGAGTTTTGGGCGAATTCTCCAGAGCATAAGCATACAGGTTATTTAAATTATTAAACAGGAAATGAGGATTGATTTGCGAATTCAGGAACTGTAATTCACTTTCAGCAATCATCCTGTTTAATGAGTCGATTTTTTGTTGTTTTTGAATTGCGTCCCAGGCAAATTTAAAGCCAATTACAAGCAAAATTGTAGGCAAACTTTGGATAAGTGTCATTAAAACCAGAACGTTTTCATACCGTGACGAGTTGCGATAAAATAGCCATTCCACAAAATATTCATCAACAATAACAACCGCTACGAGTATAATTAAAAATCCAAATGCAAAAGCGCCATATCTTTTAGTATAAAAATAACGCGGGAGCAGGTAATAATTTACAAAAAGTGCAGCAACAATATAATTGAATTTATAAGCAACTTTATGCCACTGCAAACCCGGTTCATTTTTATCAAAAATATCCAGGAAAATTAATAATGCTATAAAAATGCCTAAAACCAGGTATTCTTTGTTTGCTCGTTTTAATAGTCGGACCATGCATTAACTATTTTATAACGAAGATAGTTGCCTTTTTTGAAATGTTTATTTGGAATCGATAAATAACGGAATAAACTGGTCGAACAACAATAAAAAAACATCTTGCTTTTCAACTAAAATTTTACGCAGTCTATCGAAAATATTTTACCTGAATAATATTCTAAACTAAATTGCGGGTAACTTATTTGGAAATTTATTGTTCCATATAATAGGTTTAGCATGTTTATACAGCCTGATACAGAGGAATCAGGCTTTTTTTTATGGATATTGAACATTATAACCTGAACGTATGTGTATATTTTAACAGAATTGTCCGGTTTAAATACCCTGGCAGCTCAATGATTGGATCCGATTTGTCGGCATTTCTCAGGTTGTTGAGCACCAGGTATAAATCATTCCCGTCGCGCGGACTGTACCTGAGCCGGAAGTTGGTCAGCAATATGTTGTCCAATTCATTGTACTGAATAAATGAACTCATCAATAATTTCGTGTTCAGCATGTAAGTGGCTTTTACACGTGCGATATTGTTTGTAAAACTTTGATTCTGGTTAGGAAAACTGACCTTATCAAATTTATATGTAGCTGCCAGTTGCAAACTTGATGACAGATTGAATTCCGGTTCAAGTTCTACGGAAAATTGTTTCCCGTCGTAAAAACCTCCTCCGTCAATACTGAATTCAGCTACAATTTTTTTAGTTCTCGGTGTGTTAAAACGTGTTCTCAGGTTCCAAAAAGAATAATCATCTGCTTCTACAATAATATTGTTTGGCAGAGAAAAATCGTGTAAAAGTCCTTCCTGGTTGTATCCCAGTGAGAGAAACATTCCGTAACCGCTTTTTAAATCCATTTTAAACTGGGTGGCAATTTCCATTTGCTCAATCTTTCCATCGCCAATTCGTTTGGTCATTTCAAAATCATTCTCGAAAGAATACTTAAAAATGGGAGATTTTTCGCCAGGAAACCAACCGTATCCCAACGTACTTCTCACTTCATGAATATTATTTATAAATATAAAACCCGATTCAGGCGTAAAGTTTTTACCCCAATAGGCATATTTCCCCTCATATAAAAACCCCTTATCAGCCCTGCGCTGCAATTCGAGCGAGAAAAAAGTCGGATCGGTTGAGAATACTTCAGATCCGATTGAATTATCCTGCGACTGTGCCAGTTTAACGTTGAGATAATCCACATCAGTAATTTTAAAAATTCCGTCGAGTCCATAGGCAACATTATAATTTCCTTCAAAATCAACGCGCGATGTAATCATTCCTCCCACATACGAACTCTCGTTAATGACCTGTTTTCTTAGGCGTGCCACACCGAAATTTTCAGCCGGGTTTCCATTAAATTTCGTAGTATTCATATTGAGAAAACCGACATCCCATTTTCCGAGCCGCCCAACCAACCGGACTCCCCCGAGAATATCTACCGGCTCGCCCCGGGCAATACCAATATTGCGGCTGTAAAACAAATCCTGGGGGCCACCCAACTCGTAACTAAAAATACCGGAACGCTCCTGGAAAAACAATCTTTTTTCAGGAAAGAACAGCGAGTAGCGGGTTAAATTTACTTGTTCGTCATCGGCCTCTACTTGCGCAAAATCGGTATTCACAGTAAAATCGAGTGTGAGATTATTATTCAGATTATATTTAACATCCAGTCCGCCTGTAAATTCCGGATCATTATTTTTTACATATTCATTTTCAGCCTCATCAAACTCGTAAGCACTTGTAGTTCCACCGATTATATAAGGAGCAATGTAAACCGGATTTCGCGACTCAATTCCTTCAAAAACGATTGTCCGTGCCAGCGATGGCTGTAAATTGGCGTCCCGGCCATATTTTGTATCGATGGCCGGCCAGGTATCAATTTCGTTGGAATGGCTGATATTTCGGTTAATGATTAATCCCATGCGGGTAATATCGTTTACACTTTGAAACCGCAGGCTTGAAAATGGAATACGCATCTCCACATGCCAGGCATCTTCGGTGGTTACAGTTTTAATATCCCAAAATGAGTTCCAAGTATAATTCTTACTTCCACCGGGGCCGGGACCACCACCCTGCCCATCATTTGAAACGGAATAATCAATTTTTAAACCCGAAGGCATTGTAAAGAATCCCAACGCATTTTCATTGTCATTGTATGTATCAATCAAAATTCCGAATGAATCAGAATTTTCAGATTCTTCGTCTCTCTTTTTACTTGTGGAAACGATATCGGAAATGTCTTTGTAATACAAAATGGCCCCTACCCAAAGGTATTCATTATCAAAAGAAATGTACACCTCATTTTTTTCGGTAGGCTGATTATTATAGACCGGGAAATGCATGATTAGCGGGAATTCCCGGCTGAGTTTCCAGGCCGGCTCTTCCACTTTCCCGTCAAAATTAATTTCACCGGAGAGCGGTTTTATTTGCACTCCCTCCTGCCCAAAAACGTTAAAACCAATTAGTAAAATGGCCGATAAGATTAAAAAAGCTGTTGACTCTCTTTTCATAAAATATTCTGTTTTATAACTAAGATAGCTGCTTTTTTGAAAAGTTTATTTAGAATCGATAAATGACAGAATAAACAGGTCGAACAACAGGATATAAAAATACCTGGCTGTTTAACCAGGATTTTAGGTAATCAACCGAAAATATGTTATCTGACGAATAATATAGACTATATTGCAGGAAATTTATTGTTCCATACAATAGATTTAGCACATTAATACAGCCTGATACAGAGGTGTCAGGCTTTTTTTTATGAGTATCGAACTGTATTATTTTTCTTGATTCAATTTCAATCTGCATTTTATCTTACCTATTTAGCGGAAAATGACAACTAGGTACTTCAACGCTACAATAAACAATAAATCACCACAAATCTCCACCAATCTCCATC
>JBHEOF010000112.1:0-6619 GCA_046261715.1 Bacteroidales bacterium | reverse complement strand
CTCTATAATCCGCGAACTTTTTCCCACTGGGGACCATTGTTCAGAAGAAGTGACAATGTATATGACAATCTGAATAACTTTTTCCAGACCGGAATTTCATCAAAATTTGATGCAAATGTAAGTGGGGGCTCAGAAGCTCTGACTTATTATCTTGCTGTTTCTGATCTTAATGAAGATGGCATCGTATCCAATACCAACTATGGAAGAACATCCGCAATGCTTACCGGTTCGGCAAAGATCCTTGATAACCTTACCGTTACCACCACTGCAAATGTGATTAAAAGCAGTAATGAATACGGTATCGTGCCTGCTTCAGGTGGCTGGATGGCCAATGTGTACCGCTGGCCACGGTGGGATAATATGGAAGAGATTTATAATCCTGACGGCAGTGAAAGAAATGTTTGGATACCAATCAGCGGCAACCTTGCTGATGTGCCCGATAACCCCCTTTGGGTTGCAGAAAACAACATCAGGGCCGATGAGGTCAATCGTACATTAGCATCTGTAAATGTCAATTATAATATTAACGACTGGCTTTCGCTGGATTATGTTGCAGGGCGCGACTTCTTTATGCAGCATTACAAAGCTGTGAGCGTTTGGGGATCGGCCGGAAATGCAAATGAAGGGGCCATCAGCGAATTCAACCGCGAAAGTGAAAAAATTACATCTACACTCATTCTTACTTTTGATCGGAAACTAACTGATGAGCTTACCCTTACCGCACTCGTTGGTAATAATATTCAAACCGATTTTGCCCGAAACACTTTTAATGAGGGTGAAAGATTCATGAATCCAACGCTGCATTCTATCAACAACCTAAAGGAGAAGAGGGCATCGCAATCAACCGCAAGAAGAAGGATAGTAGGTATATTTGGTGATATAACACTTGATTACAATCGTTATCTTGTACTGGGTATTACAGGCAGGAATGACTGGTCATCCACATTGCCACTGGAAAACCGGTCTTTCTTTTATCCTTCTTATAGTTTTGCATTTATTCCTTCTGAGTTTTTTGAAGGCAATCTGGCCGATATACTTTCCTTTGCCAAATTAAGGGCCAGTTACGCACAGGTAGGTAAAGATGCACCTCCGCACCGTCTTACACAAACCCTTACCCAGTTTTTCGGCATCAACGGCGGGTGGCGAAATGACCCCTTTGCAGGTAACCCGATCCTGAAGCCTGAGATCACCACTGAGTTTGAAATTGGTGCCGACTTCCGCCTTTGGCAGGGGTTATTCAATATCGATTTTACCTATTATGAAAGGAAATCGGATGATCAGATCATTCAGCCGCGTGTTACTCCCGTTACCGGAGCGATTTTGCAAACGGTAAACTCCGGTTCGGTTGAAAACAAAGGTATTGAAATGCTCATCCGAAGCAATATTATCAGAAGGGATGAAATGAAATGGGAAACATCGCTCAACCTGTTTGGCAACCGCTCAAAGCTGACCAAACTGTTTGGCGACCTGGTTGAGTTTCCTGTTACCTACGGACAGGTTTCATCTCAGGCCATTGCCAGTTCATGGCTGGGTGAACCTCTCTTCGGAATTGTAGGTACTGATTATTTGCGTACTCCTGATGGTACCATTATCGTTGATGATGATGGTTATCCCATCATTGATTCTGAAAAAAGATACATCGGTAACCGTGAGCCCAAATTATATTATGGTTTAAACAACAGCTTCCGTTATAAGGATTTTGAACTGTCATTTCTTTTTGATGGTACATACGGTGCCCAGATCATGAATGCAACGAGCCAGTTTCTTATTTCAAGCGGAAACCATTCCATGCTCGAGAAATACCGCAACCAGGAGTTTGTTTTTAATGGAGTAGTAGAGCAGGAGGATGGCAGCTATGTTCCCAATGAAACACCCATTATTCTGAACAGGGAGTTTTTCCAGAATACATATATACTGGCCGGAACCAACTTTGTAGAAGAGGTTTACTGGTTGCGACTGCGCAACGTTAATATCATCTGGTATCTTCCGGAAAATTTAATCGGCCGTATCGGTATGAGTGAAGCATCGCTTACGGTCAACTTCCAGAATGTATTGCTTTTCACCAATTATTCAGGTGGTGATCCCGAGGTAAACAATGCCGGCCCTGGTGGCGGTGCCAGTGGTGCAGGTACCATGGGTGTCGATTATTTCCAGGTACCCCTGAGAAAAGCTGTGACAGTTGGATTAAATCTCAGATTTTAAAAAATATTCTGTTTCAATTACTCAAAAGTGCTGAAAAATGAAAAGATCAATAATATTTCTTCTGTTTACGATTATCTTCTGGGGTTGTGAAGACTTTCTCGACGTAAACGAATCACTGGATAACGATGAAAAAACAACCCCGAATTATATGCTACCAACTGTGCTGGGCAATATGGCCTATCAGCATTACGGACAGTCGGAAACAACGGTTTATATTACGCAATATGTAACTACCGAATTTGGCACCAGCGCCGTAAAAGATCGCTGGGATTACAGGAGTATTCTTCGCTATGGAGTATGGCGCAGGCATTATTTTGATGTAGCGGGTAATGCCCACAAGATGATACAGTTTGCCGAAGACGAAGGCTCAAACAATTATATAGGCGTGGGAAAGATCATGATGGCATTTTCTTTCCTTACCGCAACCGATATGTTTGGAGATATGCCTATTCTGGATGCTTTTACAGGTATTTATAACCCTGCCTACGATGCTCAGGATGTAGTATATGCTGAAGTTGAACGGTATCTTAATGAAGGTATTGAAGCTTTGCAGGCCTCAGATATTACCGACCGGGAGATGTCAACCTCCGAAGATCATATTTATCAGGGTGATGTGCAGAAATGGCTCTCTTTTGCCTATGCCATCAAGGCCCGCATGAAAATTCATACTGCCAGTTTCATGGGCAACTACGACGAAGTGCTGAAAATGGTTGATATGGCAAAACAAAACTGGACAGAGCCCTTATATGATTTTCCCACTGATGCTGATAGTGACTGGGAACGAAATCTATGGGGACCTTCAAGACCCAGTCCGCAATGGGATTTTGCAGAGATACGCAATTCTCTCAATTCTTCTATCCACACCAACTTTTTTATGTATGCTATGACCCTTTCCGGTGAACACGACCCACGTCTATACCAACTTACAACTCCCGGAAGCAATGGAAATTATTTTTCTGTTCCGGCAAGTACAGGCAGAGGGGCTCTTGATATTGAAGATTTTGCAATCCTGTATGATGGCTACTGGACAAGAGACGATTCTCCCATAGTTTTCATAACCGATGAAGAATTGTATTTCATTGAGTCTGAAGCCGCTTTTTACTCAGGAGATATGGATCGTGCACATAGTGCATACCTGAATGGTATTCAGAGAAATTTCAGCAGACTTGGGATTGCCGGGCAGTTTAATGATTACATCAACTCTCAGGCAGTGGTCCAAAGCCCGGGTCAGTTGGAGATATCTGATATCATGATGCAAAAGTATATTGCTCTGTATCTGCAGCCCGAAACCTGGGTGGATATGCGACGCTATCATTATTCCAATACTGCCTATCCCGAACTGGAGTATCCCGAGAATGCGCTTGAAATTTACGACGGAGAATGGATCAAGCGAATGCCCTACGATCCGCAGACCGAGTATATTTATAATCCCAATGAGATAGAAAGGCTGGGTGCAAGAAGCGACCTTTGGGTAGTTACGCCATTCTGGTGGATAGAGAACTCACAACTTGGAAAGTAATAACACTAAAATCTAATGAAAATGAAGACAATATTTAAAATATTTTTATTGATGATCGTAGTGGGTTTCTGGGCTTGTGAGAAAAATGACCCACTCGCCGATCAGGGTGAACTTACAGGAGAGATGGTTCCCTTTAACCTGCTGGCTCAAATGCCCGATGCTGCTGCGGGAGATACCATTACCATCAGAAATGTCAGCTGGGCAGTGGACGATGATATCGAAACCATTACACTGTACCACAGCGGCTTTAAACTCAGAGACTATGAAGTTAAGATCAGGGTGCAAACAACCAATGAAACGTTTGACCTTTCGGTAACGCACCTTGAAGATTCTGTGCTTTTTACGTCCACCTTCATTGCTGAGTACCCCGAAGAAGGTGCTACGTTAAATGACTACTATCAAACCCTTGAAAACGCCTATGTTATTCTTCATGATTTTATTGTACCTATGCAATATGCATTGACCAAAGAGAATAATGAAGAACTCATTATGGCAATGAACAATCAGGTTTTTGAAGCCGTGGTTATAAAATTCAGCGAAATTTTTAACCGGGCGGTTATGACCACTGTATTTCCGGAGGTCAATCCCTTTAACCTTGATTTCTTTGTGGTGGATGACGAAGGTAATATAACCGGCGAAATTACTGATGAAGGCAAGCAGTACATAATCGATAATATGGATCGTGAATTGCTTGTTGATTTTCTCAGAGAAGCAGCAGTTTCCGACAATACCCGTGTTACGGTTGAATCTGTTGCCAGGCTTACGGACAGTGAAGCCGGCGCAAGTTCCGAAAGAACATTCAGAGTATTATAGCAAACCAAAAAAAAATAAAAGATATGAAACGAGCCATGCCAAATGATTTTACTCACAGGAGAATGATTATATCATGGCGAGTTCCATGTGACCTTATTAATCAAATTTTAAAACACATGAAACCAATATTTTTCCTTAAAATCTTTCTTCTTCTGCTGACAGCATCTCTGATTATGGTTGCCTGTGAAAAAGAGGAAGAAAAAATATGGGGTGATTCTTTTGTAGGGTTTTCCATTGCCGATGAAGATGAACTGAATGCCCCGGCAGAAGTACAATTTATAAACCAGACCAAAAATGCAGAGTCCTATCACTGGACTTTCCCCGAAGGACGTATCATTCGCGATGGAAACGTTACACAAGACTCCGTTACCACGTCTATACAGCCCGAAAGGGTGTTTTATGACCTGCCCGGCGAATACCAGGCCCATCTGAGAGCCATTGCCGACGGGGAAGAAATGGAATATACCAAAACCTTTACGGTGAAAAAGCCCGATCCGAAAATTATGCATGAGCCTACCGGTATTGTTTACGACGATACGGTAACATTTTATGCTGAGTTTTTCCAGTATCCCGGGTTGGAAGATGAAGTAACCTATTCCTGGGATCTGGGCAATGGAGAAACGTCAACCGATGCCAATCCCATAACTACTTATAATCCTCCGGGGGTGTACACTGTTTCATTGGAACTTTTTGATGGGGTGGAAACCCTGTATGCTTCACGCGACATCAATGTGCAGGCCGAAATTGCAAAAACATTATACTTTACCAATGCTTTAAACCAAAGCCTGTATAAGAAAATGCTATATACAGGCACCGATCTGCCCCATGAAGATGTTGGAGTGGATGTGGGTTTGCATGCACTGTCTGTTTCTGTTTTCGAAGAAAGGATTATAGTTACCGTAGCTGGTGAGAACATACGCTTTGCACCCGAAGATACGCCTGCTGACGGATATATCTTTACTACCAACCTTAACGGAGGAAACAGATGGAACATAACCGCCACAGGAAACGACCATGATTACCGTGATGATCCTTTCGTAGGAACAGTCGGCCCTGATGGTACAGTTTACTGGCTTGATCGTTTCCAGGGCGCACGCAGGCTTAACTACCAGGAACAGGATGCCGAATATCCTGAGCCTTATGTTTTCAATGAAGCATCCGAAGGATCGGAACTGGCAAACCTGATTGGTGTATCTTCTGCTTATGGCTGGACCGATGGTGCTGTAAGGGTCGTGAACGATGAACTATGGTACAGCAAACATGGCACCGGGAAAGGATTGTACCGCTTTACCACAGAAGGTGAATGGATAGAAAAAATTGAACCCTTGTTCGATTATAAGATCAGAACCTTTGAGGTAGATACCGAAAATGAAAAGATCTATCTGGCCATCAATCAGGCTGCAGGTGGGGCTGATCCAGGATTATATGTTTGCAACTTTGATGGCACCAATCTGAATCTGGTTGATTCACTTGCAAATTTTTCAATGCAAGGTGGCGAAGCTGAGCGTACTTACGTTACAGAAATTGTTGTCGATGCTGAGGGTGGATATGTTTACTATCCCTTCCGCCATGAAGAAGATATTAATTTCCTGGGTGAAATTATTGGCGATGGCAGTCTTTCCGGTATAAAGCGCTGGAAGATTGACGGTAGTGAAGCACCCGAATTTTATGTCACAGGTGTAATTCCCTTTGGTGTGGGAATTGACCATGTGAAAAGATAAAAATACGAAAGGCCGGCGGTTGGTAAACAATGATTTATAATCGATTATCAACCGTCAGCCTTTATTAAAGTTTACATTTTAAAAACACAACTGACACGTAAAAATTGAATAATGAAAAAACTGTTACCCTTTGTTTTAATTCTTTTACTGATCTCAACCCAAAGTTTCACACAGGAACCTGATCGCGAATTGCGTGCTGTGTGGCTTACCAGTGTATACAATATCGACTGGCCCCACAGCACAAATGTATCACCTGCCAATCAGCAGAACCGTTTGCGGGATATCCTGAATCGCCTGCAGGAAACCAACATCAATGCGGTATTATTCCAGGTGAGGCCTACGGCAGATGCCCTTTACCAGTCAT
>JBHEOF010000111.1:430-6644 GCA_046261715.1 Bacteroidales bacterium | reverse complement strand
CGCCCTGTTCGTTCCTGATAAATTTTATCTCAGGAATGGGGAAATCAGCAGAAAACTCATCTTCAGATTCAGCTTTTAACGGCTTGTCGTCCATGCGACGATGGGTCAAAACCAAATTCTCTTCTTCATCCTGAGAAATGCTGTATAAAACCTCCAGTTCCTGGCTGAAATAACTGCCCAGGTACATTTCAATATCCTGTTCAGTAGGTTCCCATGCGGGTTCAAAAATCCGGTTGGCCTTATGGTTGCCGTTTTGATGTAAGGTCATGTGATCCACAATACCTTCTTCATTACGATGGAAAGTTACTGCTGCTTCAACCACTTTGAGATAAAAAGTAGTATCGGAACTGGCAAAGATATCAACTGCACCCTGGCCGGTGGCCTGGGTAATCAGTTTATCATCCTCTCTTCTGAATTCAAGAATAAAACCGGGAGCCGCTTCTAGTTCATACCTGCCGGCCAGTTCATCAAATTTTTTCACATTGTAAACAAACTCTTCCGGAGTTTCATCCGGTTCCTTGTCATCTTCCTCAATATCCATAACATCGGCAAAGAATATTTCTGCAATTTTTCGTGAAATCTGTCCTGAAAATCTATTGTTATTACTTTGTGTGATCACGGCTCCTTTTACTTCAGGAAACATCATCAGCATGGACCGGTGTGCTATGTCAGCACCCCCATGTTCAACCATCTTTAATCCTTTTAATTCACCTAACGCCAACCCATAAGCGTAACTCATAGTATCGCCGTTGTTCAGGATGAATGGTGTCTGGATTTTCTGAATAAGAGCTTCACTACCCGGTTTCGGATTATAAAAATTGTTGACCCACTTCGCAAGATCAGGCATTGTGGAATATATACCGCCGGCTCCTGTAGATGCATAGATATCCATAGCTTCTACAAAGGTGTCTTCTCCCGTTTTAATATAACCCTGGGCATTGCCCGGAATGATCTGACCGGGTTCGGTGCGAACCACAGTACGGGTCATACCCATTGGCAGGAAAACATTCTCCTGCATCCATTCATCATAATCTTTACCGGTAACCTTTTCAATCACCATAGATAAAAGTGCATACCCGGTATTATTGTAGTTGTATAATTCACCGGGTTCATTTTGCAACCGGGGTTGATTTTGAACTATCATTATGATCTCTTCTTTCCTGATGGGGTCATTTATCTGTCTTCCCGACATCAATAATGTATTGATATACTCACGATATCCGCTGGTATGCTACAGCAAATGCCTTAACCGCACAGTATCTCCAAAATCGGGTAACTCAGGAAAATACTCTCTGATATCATCGTTGACGGATAAAAGCCCCCTTTCTTCCAGTAAGGCAATGCCAAATGCAGTAAACTGCTTGGTGGTGGACCCTAAGTTGGTGGGTGTGGAAATCTCAAATGGAATGTTATGTGTTAAGTTGGCCATTCCAAAAGATTTCTCATAAATAACCTGACCATCGCGAATTACCATAACTGCTCCCCCGGGGGTGGAAGTATTATTAAATTCTTCAATAAGTTCTTCAACTGCTTCATTATGTTGTTTTGATGAAGGTTGAGCTTGAATTAATATGCTTTTGCCCAAAAGCAATAACACGAAAGCCACCAAACTTATGGCAGAAAAAATAATGTTTTTTTTCATTGTTTTTTTGTTTTAAGGTTTTTAAGATACTTTATTCTCAGCTAAATATGTGCCATTATTGACATTGCATTAATTTAGAAACATTTAGGCTTTTATCATCACCCATATAATATAAATATTTAAAAATCATTGTTCATTTATGGACAATGTAAAAACACATTACACCACTCAGTTCTATTTAATCAATCTCCATTTTCTGAAATGTAAAACTGCTATTCTCATTGTAACATTAAAATTAATTGATTCACATCTGATTGACTAATTCTCATCTGCAATTTTTCTATATATTTGTCGTGAAAGTTGTAAACTTCACCCTTTTACGCCAAAAATGAACTTTTGCCATGAATAAAACAAAAAGTGTTCACCTGATCTTTTTATTGCTTTTACTTTTATTTTTCATCCCTTCATGTAAGGTTACAGCACCCACAGGTATTGTTACCGACACGTGGTATATAAGCGATGCACAGAATATTGCCGTGCGTTTTGATCCTGAAGGGCATGGTGAGTATGTCACCCTTAATCGTGCTGTTGCCACACCCGATAAGTTACGCCACAGGCAATCGCGCCGCAGATCTACACTTCACTTGAGCGGAAGATCCAATCTGAAGGGCAAAATGTCAGTATATCACGACAGATTTTTTCTGACTTCTGAAGATGAACGGATTGAGTTCAGACAATACTATACACGGGCATTCCCGCAGGCTCCTTTTCGTTATACCGACGATGTGTTTGACCATATCACAGCTGAAGAAGAACAGTATGGAAGTGCCCCCGGTTTTTATTCATCCAAAACCATCGAAAAAAGGGAAAACAAAAGTTATAACCAGGTACTCTTTGACGTAGCAGAGGGTATTACCACCAATATATTGCGCAGAGATGTACCCCTTCATCTTGATATATACCAGCCCCGGGAAGATATTCAAGAAAACCGGCCACTGATCGTACTTTTACATGCCGGTGCTTTTATTGCCGGCGATAAGCGCGACGAACTTGTGTTGAAACTGGCTGAAGAATACGCCAGACGTGGATTTGTAGTGGCATCCGTTAACTACAGGTTAGGGTATTTGTTTTTACCCGGTCGTTATTCAAACCTTGAACGTGCCATTTACAGCGCCATACAGGATGTAAGGGCTGCTCTCAGATACTTGTCGCATCACCATGACAGACTGAGGATCGATCCCGATCTTGTATTCCTTGGCGGACATAGTGCCGGGGGTATATTATCCCTGAAAACCACTTTTATGGAAGAGCCGGAAGTATGGCCGAGTGCCCGGGGGAGCGTTTTGAGAATGCAGCCTGACCTGGGCTGCCTTGACTGCTCCACCAACGACCTGCACGGACCATTCACCATAAAAGGTGTTATCAATATGTGGGGAGCCGTGGACGATATCAGCATTATTAAGAAACATAACCAGGTCCCCATTTTATCCATTCACGGCGATGCCGATCTGGTGGTACCCTATGGATATGATTATCCCTTTACCAATGTGAGTGCCAGGGCCTCTGCATTTTTCTCCAGAAGATTGTACGGTTCAGCCAGTATATTAAGCCATACCCGCTCACTGGATATCGACCACACACTGTATACTTTCAAAGGGCTTGGACATGAACCCCACTTTAATGAAGAACATGAACTGATTCCTGAAAATTACATCATTATTCACGACCTGATCCTTGATTTTGTCAACAACCTGATCATACCGCCCATGGACAGGTTCAGAGGACCGGTTACCGTTACACCATATGACCCTGCTCCGGAATACCACTTTGAAACATCAAATTACGAAGCTTATTATTTTCAATGTGATGATTGCATTATTGTAAATGAGACCGGTAATTTTACGCGGGTGGTATGGCTTTCGGAAGAAGATGAATACCATTTACGGTTTGCTGGTATCGGGCCCAACGGTCAGGTGATCACTGATACACTGGATATTAATCTGACACGTTGAGTAAAAAAAGAGTCCGGGTGCGATTCAAAAACTCACCCTGACTGCAAAATACAGAACAACATTATTTAATATTCCCTAACTTCTTTTTACCTTTATGGTTCCCAAAAAATTCCACCGAGGCAATGGAAAAACTTAAAAAAATAAACAGGATACTGTTTTTCACCCTTGCAATATTTGCTTTGTTTTATTTTGGCTCATCATTTTTGGTTCCGCTTATTTTTGGTGTATTTTTTGCGACCCTTGTGAGCCCGCTTGCAAATTTGCTGGAAAGAATAAAAATACCACGGTTCTTGTCGTCTTTGGCAGGCACACTGGTAATTTTTATTGTGGTAGGAGGTATCATGTATTTGTTTCTGTTCCAGTTACGTCTTTTTATAACTGATATTTCCCAGATCCGCACCGAGTTGCGTTCATTTATTGAAGCAGCCCAGGGATGGATTGTCGATTTCACCAATCTGTCTCTGGAAGAACAAAAACAAATCTGGCAAGACAGATCAGGAGAGCTCCTTAACACTCTTGAATCAACCATTACCAGCTTCCTTGGTAATCTGGCCAACTCTGCATTAAATTTCCTGGTGATCCTGGTTTATGTTTTTCTTTTCACATATTACAGGAAAAAATTTACAACGTTTGTAATGATGTATACTGCTGAAGAAAAACAGGAAAAAGCCGGGAATGTAATAAATAAAATCAGTAAAGTAGTATATCACTATTTGTGGGGAAGAGCGCAGGTTATGACACTCCTTGCAGTTATGTATTATATTACTTTTTTGATTTTTGATATACCTTTTGCGGTTCTGTTAACGATATTTGGTGCGCTGATAACAATTATACCCTATTTAGGTCCATTTATCAGTGGCATTCTTCCTATATTATTTGCGGCAATTTACATTGATGAGTTGGGTATAGTTATTCTCTTCATTATAATTATAGTTACCATACAGCTTATTGAAAGCTATGTGCTTGAACCCTTGATAATAGGTAACGAGGTAAAACTTAATCCCCTTATGGTGATTATCGCTATTATAATGGGAGGAATATTCTGGGGCCTGGCAGGTATGATTTTATTTGTACCCATTTTTGCCATGCTTAAAATTGTGGCCATGCATTCCGATGGGCTTGAGCCAATTGGTTTTCTTATGGGGCCTTCCAAATCAAAAATGCCTGGTAAGGAGAAAGATTCCTCCGGGTCCTGAACAGGTCATTGAGCCTGTCGAAATGATAACTGCATTGCAAAATTAAAATTCCTGCCTTTACAGGTTCAGGTGCTAATTCTGTCTGAACAGTAAGCCTGTAGCGGTTTTCTCCAGGTTACATTTATATATAGGGCATCCGCAACAAAATAAGTTTTGTCTTTTTACCTTGTTTTTAGAAGCACAACAATATTTTTTGTAATATTGTTATAACTAAAAACAACCGTTATCATGGGAAAAGCCATCGTAAAATGTATGATTGCCACTTATGCAGAAGACTCTTATATTGTTGAGGTTCCCTGCGAAAAAGATGATATTGATGAATTGATCATTACCCGCGCCTGGCAGAAAGTAAAAAAACAGGAACCGGCCATACCATACGGCCACCGTACAGCGGAGATACTTAAAAGGATTGATGATTAGAAACGTTCATAATACAAATTCTGTTTGAGTTTACTTTTTAGGCAATGAAAATTTTCATCAAAAATATGGTATGTGAGCGTTGCATTATGGCTATCAGAAATGAGGCTGAAATGCTTGGCATAAGGGTGAAAAATATCCGGTTGGGAGAACTGGAAACAGAAGATGAACAGGTTGATCAGGAAGTTCTGGCAGTTTTTGATAAAAATATTGAATCAATTGGTTTTGAACGATTTGATGATAAGAAGAATCGTATTATCCAAATAGTTAAAAATATTGTTATAGAAAACCTTCATCATAACGAAGGCGAAATAAATCACAACTGGTCTGAATTAGTGGCATCTCAGCTTGATTACGAATACAATTATATCAGCAATTTGTTTTCATCAATTGAAGGCATTACACTTGAACAATACATCATTCGCCAGAAAATTGAGAAAGTAAAGGAATTGTTGTTTTATGATGAATTATCCTTGAAAGAAATAGCCTGGAAACTGGGCTACAACAGTGCTGCATACCTAAGCAACCAGTTTAAAAAAGTTACCGGAATTACTCCCGGTCAGTTCCGCAAACAACTGAATAAGAAGCGTAAGCATCTGGATCAGTTGTAAATTTCATACCATTTTACTGTAATTCTATAAAAATAAAGGTTTATAGTTTTTTACCTTTATTAATACTTTTTCATTGTAGGAAACAGTGAAAAGAAATCTTTTTATATAAACCTAAAAAACAATTGTTATGAAAGAAATGATCCTTATTACAGCTCTCATTATCCCATTGCTAACTTTTGGACTAGCACCTGCAGAGAAAACCGAATTTAAAGTTTACGGTGCCTGCGGCATGTGCGAGTCACGCATTGAAAAAGCTGCTAAAAGTGTTGATGGAGTCAACGCTGCTGACTGGAACCGTGAAACCAAAATGCTCACCATCGACTACGATGACGCAAAAGTAAATCTTGATAATGTACATAAAAAAATCGCAGAAGCAGGTCATGATACCGAAAAGGT
>JBHEOF010000111.1:0-269 GCA_046261715.1 Bacteroidales bacterium | reverse complement strand
TGCCATTATGAGCGCCCTTCAGGTGAACCGGGTAATTGATGAAAAGCAGCGGAAGTTGCAGCAACAGGTAAATTTTTGAAACCGTAAGGAACGCAAGGGTAAACGCAGATAACGCGAGTGTCTTTGCTACCCTTGTGAACTCCTTATATCCTTTGCGGTTAAAACATCTATTACAAATCAAACTTAATTACTTCCAAAATGAAAGACCACAACTCGCATCAAAACCATAAAAAAGAAGAAGGAAAAAAGCAATCCGGCAATCATAATCA
>JBHEOF010000110.1:0-6661 GCA_046261715.1 Bacteroidales bacterium | reverse complement strand
TTCCAACAAGGATAAAAACTACGGCAACAACCCTTCTGAACCAGTATTCAAAGGTTTTCACTTTGTTGTACATAGAACCCAAACCGGATACGCTGTAAGCAAGAATCCAGGCAAAAATAATTACCGGTAATCCGGTGGCCAGTGCAAATATTAGAGGTAAGAATAGCCCTTCTGGTGAAGATACCGAAAGAGGAATCAGTCCCCCAAAATAAAGAACGCCACTATATGGACAAAAAGCCAAAGCAAATACAATTCCTAATAATACTGAGCTCCAGATATTACCATTTTTAGCTCTTTTCTCAATGTTGAATGAGAATTTACCGGCAAAAGGAATTCTTATTTTGATCAAATCAAGCATAAATACACCGATCAGAATCAGCAAAGGCCCAATAAACAATTCGCCGTAAGTGCTGATGACTTTTTGAATTTTATAGGTGCTTGCACCTTCTTTAAGCGTTACGATGAGAATAATCCCAATTACTGAATAGGATATCGCTCTTCCTAATGTGTATAACAATCCATTAAGAAAGACTCTCCTTTTATTTGTAACATCTTTGCTTATAAAACCGACTGCAGATATATTGGTAGCAAGGGGGCATGGACTCACTGCGGTCATGATACCCAGAATAAAAGCTGCCAATACAGGAAATTCAGTACTATTAACCAATTGTTGTAAATATTCCATAGAAGTAGCACTTATTCTGATAGAAAAGCATTGGTTTCCTGAACTATAAAATCCTTGAGCTTGGCGGGATCGCCCATTACCAAGGCGAAAGCTTCACCGGTAATATCTTTGTGCTCCTCTCCATTGGCAATAACCAGACTGCTGAAAACAATTTCATATTTTTCGGCCAGTGCTGCATTGGCCCTTTCGGAAAAGTCAACCTCTTGAAAAGCTACATCTTTGTTATTGGCAAAATTCTCGGCGATGGCTTCCCCGGACACCTTCTGAAGAGCTATACAAGTTTCACAACGCAATTTGCCATAAAAATAATATACCTGCACTTCAGCATCGTTTGTGGGAAGCATTGCTTTGTTGTCAATGCCGCTGCCTGTTGACTGAGTGCAACCAGCGAATAAAAAAATAAACATTCCAATAATCGTTATTTGCTTCATAGTAAGAGAATTCTAAATTTATATTTGTTCTACTTCTTCATTAAGGTATTCGGCAAAAGCTTCTTTAAGTTTACCCCAGTTCTCTTTATGCAGGCAATACTTAATAAAAGGGGTTTCAATTTCACCCTGTATCAAACCTGCATGCTTTAATTCTTTGAGATGCTGAGACAAGGCAGATCTGCCCACCGGAAGTTCATCAACCAAATCGCCACTATAACAACAAGCATTCAGTCGTGATAGCTTTTTGAGGATGTAAACCCTTACAGGATGGCTTAAGGCTTTTGCAAATCTTGCGATTTCCTGTAAGTCAGCGGATAATTCTACATTCTTAACCATTTTGATGTTTTTCAATTTGTTTTTTTATTTCATCTTTCGATGGTACACGGCCACTGATAGCTACTTTTTCGTCGATGACCAAACCCGGTGTCGACAATACACCGTAGTTCATGATTTGCATGATATCTTCAACTTTGGATACTTCTGCATCAAAATTATTTTCAGTCAACACTTCGTTGGTTAGTTTTTCAAGGGTTTTACATTTGGGACAACCTGTGCCCAGAATTTTTATGATCATAATTTGTATTATTAAAGTTATAATTAGAAATCATTTTTATATTTCGCAAAATTACGAAATAGGATTTGTTGTACAACCGTGTTTTTACTAGTTTATTTCTTAAATTTTATCAAATTCTTCTATAGTTTTTTAATCAGAAAATTTTTAATTCCATAGAAAAATATGTGACCAAAACTAAATTTTGCATATTCTTTAAAATCCATCGGCGCATACCAGTTGACCTTTTCTCTTGGATAATCTACTAACCATGCCATGACTTTATTATTTAGATAATAAAAAGGCATTTCATTATTTCGCAAAATTACGAAATGTTTTTATTTAGGAACAAATATTTATTTAGTATTATCATATTTTGCGAATTTTTATACTTTCACAAAAAATTACATTCGCTTATGAGTAATGACAGGTTTCCCGTCACTAATATCACCGGTATTATTCTTGCCGGTGGTAAAAGCAGTCGTTTTGGAAGTAATAAAGCTCTTTTTGAATATAGAGGTAAAACTTTGGTGGAGCATTCAATAGAAATACTTACTCCGCTGTGTAAAAGTTTGCTGTTAAGCACCAACCAACCAGAGAAATTTGCATTTACAGGTCTGCAAACCATACCAGATATTTATCCCGATTGCGGGCCTGTGGGCGGCATACATGCATGCCTGCTTCAATCTAACACTGAACATAACCTGGTAATCGGGTGCGACCTGCCCTGGCTCGAAACATCGCTTTTTCAGTTTTTACTTCAAAAAAGCCCGGGCTACCAGGTTGTAATGCCATCACACAATGGATTCAGGGAAACCATGGCCAGTTACTATCACAAAAGCTGCACCAAAACCCTGGAGAAAGCCCTGCAGGAAAAACGATATAAAATATTTGATGCTATAGCATCTTTAAAAACGTGTTACCCTGGCATTGAGAATGAAGTTTTTTACTCGGAGAAATTGTTTTCAAACATCAATTATCGCGGTGATATTCAGTGATTTTTTGTCAAAAAAATATTAAATAGAAAATATTAATACCCCGAATCTGATAGCATGAAAGAATACTTAAAAAAACCCCTTTCGGAAAAATGGATGAAGGCTGCAGTGGTTGGCAGTTTATGGGCTACAGTAGAGATTGTTCTGGGTAGCTTGCTGCACAACCTGAGGGTACCGTTGGCGGGTTCAATCTTGTCTTTTATCACGGTTTATCTTGTGGTTTCATTTTTCCAGGTATGGAAAATAAACGGATTGATCTGGAGAGCAGGACTTATCTGTGCTATCATGAAATCTATTTCACCCAGTGCTTTTATTTTAGGTCCCATGATCGGCATTTTCTCCCAGGCGTTGATTCTTGATTTTGTCATACGGATTCTTGGTAAGAATTCCGTTTCATATTTAGTGGGTGGTGCATTTGCAGTATTCAGTGCCTGGGCACAAATGGTCATAAGTTTGATTATTATTTATGGTTGGAATTTTGCGCTTTTGTTTGAAAATATCTATTCATTCTTTGTTCAGCAACTTGGTTTGGGACAAGAGCCCAAACCTGTATATTTTTTAACAGCAGTAAGTTTAATATATCTCATCAGTGGTGCCATTGCAGGATTCCTGGGAAGCTTAAGCGGAAAACGATATCTCAGAGACAGAAAAACCCTGGATCTTTCACATTCTCTGGAAACCGACAGTAAAAGCAATTTATTTATTCATTCAAAGAAACGAGATCATTCAGTTTTACTACTGATAATAAGTTTCATTGTTTTTATTGCCGGTATGATTCTTATTAGCAGATTAAGTCTTTTGTATTCAATTCCTTTTATTGCCTTGTTCATCACAGCAGCTTTTTTGTATTACCCGGATAATATGCGATATTTAAAAAAGCCTGTTTTCTGGATACAGCTCGGGATAATAGTGTTGCTTTCAGCCCTATTCAAAGATGGTTTTGAGCAGCTTTTCAGTCTCGAAGGCTTTGAAATAGGATTAAAAATTTGCTCAAGAGCGCTGCTGATATTAGGAAGCTTTGCCATCATCAGTGTTGAACTGAAAAATCCGGTAATAAAGAATCTTCTGTACAACAAAGGTTTTAAAAATCTTTACCAGGCTGTAGAGCTTGCATTTTCAGCCCTACCCGGTATCATGAATGAATTTTATATGCAATCACAAAACATAAGTGGTTTCAGGCGCCTTACATTTACTATGCTAAACCGGTCACAAACCTTGCTTGATTCTTTTATCGATATAGAAAAAAGCCGGAAACCGTTATTTATTCTTACCGGAACAATCAATCAGGGAAAAACCAGTCTGACCCGTGAGATCGTATCTGAACTAAAGAAAAAAGATTTAACTATAAAAGGATTCTTAACCTTTGGCAATACAAATGACAGCAAACGCAATGCTTACTTTATCAGAGATATTAACACAGACAGAGAAGAGAAACTCTGTTCAACCCAAATTGATAAGCAAAAGCCCAATTACGGCAGATTCTATTTTGAAGAACTAGGTATAAATACAGGAAGGGAAATTATAGAACAAAGCCTGACAACACCTACCGATCTGCTTGTGATAGACGAACTGGGTCCTATGGAAATCAACAACCAGGGCTGGGCACCCGCAATTGAAAAGGTAGTGAAACAAAATTCAACAGCCCAGTTTTGGGTAGTTAGGGAGAAACTTGTTAAACCCATGATGCGGAAATGGAATGTGGGGGATGTAATTGTTTTCAGGCTGGAAGAAGACAATTTAACCACCATCGTGCACACAATAATTGACCGATTAAAACCCATACATGAATAATACTGCGTATTTTTGCTCATACAATTCCAAAACCAATCGCTATGCGCAACTACATTTTTCTTTTTATCATTTCGGGACTGCTTATCCTTAATGCTTGTCAGCGCAACCCCAAAAATGTTCAGGTAGTTGATTTCGAAAACACTTCCGAAAACCAAAGCAGAAGTCTTGCCGATGAACCGGGCAAAACCCTTAAAGTTGCTGTATCGGCTATCCTTTCTCCCAAGGAAACCTATGACTCCTACGAACAACTATTTCGTTATATTTCTCAAAAACTGGACAGGGATATTGAATTTATTCAAAGAAAAACCTACCAGGAGATAAACCAGATGCTGGAAGATGGGGCTTTGGATTTTGCATTTATCTGCTCAGGCGCCTACATCGAATTAAACGCTGATAACAGGGTAGAGTTGCTGGCCATACCGGTAAGTAACAACAAACCTCTGTACCAGGCCTATATCATTGTGCCCGAACGATCAGACGCCAGGGCCTTCAAAGACCTGAAAAATAAATCTTTTGCCTACACCGACCCCATTTCCAATACCGGCTATCTATACGCCATGCATCGCCTGCATGAAATGAATGAACCTGAAGATAGTTTCTTTTCTTCCACCATTTTTACCCACGGACATGACATTTCCATACAAATGGTAGCCAAAGGATTGGTGGAAGGTGCTACTATCGACGGATTGGTATTTGACTACTTAAATGCCAAAGAACCTGAGCGGGTGCAAGACATAAGAGTAATTGAAGAATCACAGTATTTTGGTATTCCGCCGGTGGTAGTTACCAATCGACTGGACAAGCAAAGCCAGCAACAAATCAGGGACATATTTTTGCAAATCCATGAAGATCCTGCTGCTCGCGAATTAATCAATAGCCTGCTGATAGACCGGTTTATTGAAGGAAATGATGAAGATTACAATTCCATAAGGCAAATGAAGGCAAGTCTTCCAAAAAAATAAGGTTTGCATTTGTTTTCAAATCTTAATTGGCAACTATACAGAACAGAGAGATAAGCTGATGTGAGAAATAAGTAAACCATTTTAACAAGTGATTACGGGCAATTAATTGAGTAAACCCATGCAAAACCCCATACCCAAAAATAGATCCGGCAAAGTACCCCTTTTTTGGAAATTCACTGTAGGTCTTACCATTATGGTGGTATTGTTTGGTACTATCAATATTGTTTTGATAAACCGGATTGTTTACACATCTTTGGATGAAGAGCTGCAACAAAGAGGATTGTCTATTTCCCGGATGATTTCACAGCGGGCCATTGACCACTTGCTGTACGACGACCTTGTAGCTCTTAACCGCCTGGTGGACGAAGTGATTACTGCCGACCCTTCTATTGAGTATATCATCATCCTGAATCGCTACAATGAGGTATATGCCCATACTTTTGACGGAATAGTGCCTTCAGAACTTCTTGCTATAAACACCATAAACAATGGAGAAGTATCTACAACCCACATTACCCCCAAAGGCAGCCAGAAACTTATCCGCGACATTGCTATTCCTCTATTGGATGGGAAGGTAGGAATTGTGCGGGTGGGCATGACCGAAGAAAATATTTCACGCACACTCAACCAGGCCCTTACAACCATGGTGGGGATGGTTATTGTGTTTTTCATTTTGGGAATTATCGGAATTTTTGGTTTTTCATTTATGGTTACCCATCCGGTGCAGTCCATCGGACGAATAGCCGAAGGCATTGATTTTTCCACCATTAAGGACAAGCAAATCAACTTCGCTGTGCGTTATCCCAAACCTGTTGAAAGAGCTATGTCTTACCTGCCTAATGATGAGTTAGACATCCTGGTAGAAAAATTCAATGAAATGGTTTTTCGCCTTGAAACAGCCTACGACAAGCTGGAGCAAGCCCAGAAAAAGCTGGTCCAATCTGAAAAACTGGCATCTATCGGTACCCTGGCAAGTGGCGTTGCGCATGAGGTAAACAACCCCCTGGCCGGCATGATGCATTGTATCGAACGCATGATGAAGAAACCCGATGACAAGGAAAACAACCGGCAACTTTTGCTGCTAATGCAGGATGCTGCACAAAAAGTGGATAAGGTAGTCAACAACCTGCTCAACTTTGCCCGACAATCAGACCATGTGCATGAAAATGTGAAAATTATTGATGTGCTGGCCAATTCGCTCTTGCTGGCTTCTCACAAACTGGAAAAACAAAGAATTACCATTGACC
>JBHEOF010000011.1:31812-58606 GCA_046261715.1 Bacteroidales bacterium | reverse complement strand
TACACAATATTAGCAAAATATTTTGACATAATAAATTCAAATTTTTCTGATTTTGGATGCCATCTCGTAAGAATATTTCTCTTAAAGGAATTATTTTAACTTTTTATCTTTAATAATTACAAAAATATTTAATTCTACATGTTTTTAATAAATTAATTCATAATATTTAAATATTTCATTTTTTTAACTTTTGGGTAAAATCTGTTATAAAATATAGTTTCAAAAATTTTAAATTTACATGGCCGGCTCATTAAAAACAAATTTCGGTTATTTAGGTTAAACATTGTAAAACAGCCGCCAGATCAAACAAATAATGTTAATTTTGTATTTGTCCTAAAGTATTTGAAAACAACATATATGGAAAAGTTCTCTTATCTTGGTAATGCTGATCCCCAGGCTATTGAATCATTATACAAACAATATATTTCCGATCCGCAAAGTGTAAGCCCCGACTGGCAAAACTTTTTTCGTGGATTTGAATTTTCTCAAACCTATTATCCTGATTCGAATCATATTTCTGAAAAAGAGAGTCGTACCTTTAGAAATGAATTCAAAGTAATTGATCTGATCAACGCCTACCGGCAGCGAGGCCATCTGTTCACCAAAACCAACCCTGTAAGAACCCGGCGACAGTATCGCCCTACACTGGATCATCAGAATTTCGGACTGAATGATGAAGACCTGGATCATGAATTTCAGGCAGGAAACGAAATCGGAATAGGCAAAGCAAGCTTAAAAAAGATTATTAAGCATTTGCAACAGACTTACTGCCAAAGTGTTGGGGTTGAATACAGATACATACGCACACCTGAAATTGTTGAATGGCTGAAAACAAAAATGGAAAGCAGCCGTAACACTCCTGATTTCAGTGCTGATACAAAGAAGCAAATTCTCAAAAAGCTGACAGAAGCTGTAGGTTTTGAACACTTTATCAGAAAAAGATTTCCCGGTCAGAAACGGTTTTCACTGGAAGGTGGAGAAACGCTCATACCCGCACTTGATGCTGTAATTGAACTGGGTGCAGAATCTGGCATAAAAGAATTTATAATTGGCATGGCACACCGCGGTAGGCTTAACGTGCTGGGAAATATTTTACATAAACCTTACAATAAGATTTTCAGTGAATTCGCAGGTATGGCTTATGAAGATGAGACTTTGCTGGGCGACGTTAAATATCATTTGGGCTGCACCCTGGAGACTGAAACTGCACAAGGGAAAAAGATCAATGTAAACATTTCGCCCAATCCCAGCCACCTTGAGGCAGTAAATCCTGTTGTGGAAGGAATATCCAGGGCGAAAGCCGATCAGAAATATGACAGAGATCTTTTGCAGGTTGCCCCCATACTCATTCATGGCGATGCATCCATTGCAGGGCAGGGTATTGTTTATGAAGTGGTGCAAATGTCGCGGTTGCCGGCTTATAAAACCGGCGGAACCATACACCTGGTAATTAATAATCAACTGGGTTTTACAACCAACTACCTGGATGGCAGAAGCAGCACCTACTGCACCGATGTGGCAAAAACAATTCAATCGCCTGTTTTTCATGTGAATGGCGATGATGTGGAAGCGGTTGTGTATACAATAAAACTGGCAATGCAATTTCGGCAAAAATTTCAGCGCGACGTATTTATTGATCTGCTCTCTTACAGGAAATACGGACATAACGAAAGCGATGAACCCCGGTTTACACAACCTATATTGTATAAAATTATTGAGAAACATCCCGATCCGGCCACTCTGTATATTGAAAAACTTATACAGGAGGGCGTGATCAGTCACGATTATGCAAGAGGTTTGCAGGATACCTTTAATGAAATACTGGATAAAGAACTTGACAAAGCCAAAAAGATAGAAAAGGGTGATATTGATCCTTTTCTTGAAAATACCTGGAAAGGATTTCTTAAACCTGATGCCATAGAAATCCATAATGGGGCTGACACGCGAATGGATAAGGAAACACTTCTGTTTCTGGGCAAAAAGATCACTGAACTTCCCAATGATAAAACTTTCTACCGAAAAACCATCAGGCTTATGGAAGGCAGGCGGAAGATGATTGAGGAGGGCAGTAAACTCGACTGGGCAATGGGTGAATTAATGGCTTATGCCAGTCTTGTGCATGAAGGCACACACGTAAGAATTTCAGGTCAGGATGTGGTAAGAGGAACATTTTCGCACAGGCATGCCGTGCTCCTTACAGAAGACACTGCCGAAGGTTATTCGCCTTTGAATCATATATCTGAAGATCAGGCTCCTTTTGAAATTTATAATTCATTACTGTCGGAATATGGTGTAGTGGGGTTTGAATACGGTTATGCAATGGCCAGCCCGCAAAGTCTGGTGATTTGGGAAGCGCAGTTTGGTGATTTTGTTAATGGCGCACAAATCATTATTGACCAGTTTATCAGCAGTGCCGAAGAGAAATGGAGAGTAATGAACGGTATGGTAATGCTGTTACCCCATGGCTTTGAAGGACAAGGGCCTGAACATTCCAGCGCCCGCATGGAAAGATTTCTTTCTTCATGTGCTGAGAATAATATGCAGATAGTCAACTGTACTACACCGGCAAATCTTTACCACGTTTTGCGCAGGCAGATGAAGCGCCACTATCGAAAACCCCTGGTAATTTTCAGTCCCAAAAGTTTACTCCGTCACCCAAAATGTACTTCCACACTGGATGAACTTGCCCAGGGCAGCTTCCAACCCGTAATTGATGATAAAGATGCCAGGCCTGAACAAATTGATCGTGTACTGATTTGTTCCGGAAAAGTATTTTACGAACTGAAAGAATACCAGGAAAATAAGAAATACAATAATACGGCCATAATAAGACTTGAACAATTATACCCTGTTCCTGAGAAAGAACTCAGAAAATTAAAAGAAAAATACAAAAACGCATCACGTTGGCTATGGGTGCAGGAAGAACCTAAGAATATGGGTGCATGGTATTTTATCCAGGACTTTCTTGATTTTCTGAATCCCGGCGTTATTGCACGGCCACCAAGTGGAAGCCCAGCCAGCGGGTCAAGTAAGTTTCATGCAATACAACAGAATAAGATCATCGAGAAAGCTTTTGAAGATTGTAATTGTGAAAATGTTTGCCGTGAATGTAAGCAACTTTGTATTAGCCACCTGAATCAATTCAACACGGTGTAGTTGTACAGCATTAAATTTAACTTAATAACCTAATTACTCAATAACTATTAACTTATTAACCCAATAACTTAATAACCCAATAACCCATTAACTGATTAACTTAACCCAACAAAAATGATTGATATCAGAGTTCCGGAAGCAGGAGAATCCATAACCCAGGTTGAACTGGCCAAATGGCTCATTGAAGATGGTGATTATGTAGAAAAAGATCAGGAAATTGCCGAAATTGATTCCGATAAAGCTACAATTACAATCAATGCAGATGATGATGGTGTAGTAAAAATTATTATTGAAGAAGGCAGCACCATAGAACCGGGAAAGGTAATAGGACAAATAGATAATTCGGTTAAAAAAGAAAAGAAAGCTGAAGTTAAGGATGCTCCTGCGAAAGAAGAGAAAGAAGAGAAAGAAACCCAGACCGGTAAGAGCTCTGATGAAAAGCCAGGAGGGAAGGATACCGGAGAAAAAGAGAAAAAAGAACAAGATAAATCTGAAGAAAAATCCATTCCTGCTGAAGGATTTACTTTTAGTCCGCAAGCTAAGAAAATGCTTGACGAGCTTGATGTTGATGCTGAGAAAATCCTACAAAACCCTAATAATAAAAGAATTACACGAAAGGACATTTTACAGGCCATTGCAAGCCAGATTAAAAAAGATGAAAGTACAGCCACAGAAAGTCAGGCAACTCTGTCTGCCTGGGAGGGTAGCCGCGAGAGTGAAAAAATTAAACTGACCACCCTTCGCAGAAAAATTGCTGAACGCCTGGTTGCTGTTAAAAATGAAACTGCCATGCTTACTACCTTCAATGAGGTTGATATGTCGGCAGTTATCAATATTCGTAACCAATACAAAGACAAATTTGAAAAGAAATACGGAATCAAACCCGGGTTTATGTCCTTCTTTGTTAAAGCTGTTACTTCTGCCATTCCGCTTTTCCCCAAAGTAAACGGTCAGATAGATGATGGTCATATTATTCT
The DNA here is from genome assembly GCA_046261715.1 of Bacteroidales bacterium. GTDB lineage: Bacteria > Bacteroidota > Bacteroidia > Bacteroidales > UBA7960 > SKVR01. Next base: position 54,473 of record JBHEOF010000011.1, on the reverse strand, counting down.
GCCCGACTATGCCGATGTTGGTATTGCCGTTAGTACACCCAAAGGGTTGATGGTACCGGTCATCAGAGATGCACAAAAAAAGTCGCTAGCAGAAATTGAGAAGAACATAGCAGAACTCGCAATCAAGGCCCGCGATAATAAAATTACTATTGAAGAACTTACCGGCGGCACTTTCTCTATAACCAACGGAGGCGTTTTTGGATCGATGTTATCCACACCGATAATTAATCCTCCCCAAAGTGCCATACTGGGCATGCATAACATCGTGGAACGTCCTGTAGCTGTAAATGGCAAGGTAGAAATCAGACCTGTAATGTATCTGGCCCTGTCATACGATCATCGCATCATTGACGGAAAAGAATCGGTTGGATTTCTTGTGGCTGTAAAAAATTTCCTTGAAAACCCTGCATCTATGTTATCTCCGGGCAAAAAGCCTGAGGAACTTCTGCTGGGATTGTAAAGTATTATGCAAAAAACAACAGATTTTCTGGTCATTGGTTCCGGTATTGCCGGACTGTTTTTCGCACTGAAAGCTGCACCTTTTGGTAAAGTTACAATAGTATGCAAATCAACATGTGAAGAATCGGCAACCCGATACGCACAGGGCGGTATTGCCGCGGTAATGTATCCTCCGGATGATATTCAAAAACATGTAAAGGATACGATGGATTGTGGAAGAAAACTATCAAAAGAAGCGATAGTTAAAATGGTAGTTTCACAATCCAGGGAACGCATTCATGATCTCATTGACTGGGGAACAAATTTTGATAAAAACGAAAAAGGATTATATGACCTGGGTCGTGAAGGCGGTCATTCTGAATTACGTGTACTTCATCATAAGGACAAAACCGGAGTGGAAATAATCAGGGCAATGCTTGATAAAGTAAAAAAGCATCCCAACATTGAAATGCTGGAAAATCATTTCACCATTGATATTATCACCCAACATCATTTGGGTAAAAAAATAACCCGGCATCAGAAAGATATTCAGTGTTATGGCGCTTATGTATATGATCCTGATGAGAAAAAAGTAAAAACTTTTCTGGCCCGAAAAACCCTAATGGCTACCGGTGGTGCAGGAATGGCTTATCTTACCACAACCAACCCTGTTATTGCCACAGGAGATGGCATTGCAATGGCATACAGAGCCAAAGCAGAGGTAACGAGCATGGAATTCGTTCAGTTTCATCCAACGTCGTTATTTGATCCTCTTGAAAAACCTTCATTTCTCATTACAGAAGCCATTCGTGGTTTTGGTGCAGTATTAAAAACGCACGACGGTAAAGAATTTATGCATAAATATGATAAACGAGGTTCCCTTGCCCCACGCGATATTGTTGCCAGGGCTATAGACCAGGAATTGAAGATCAGTGGCGAAGATCATGTTTATCTTGATTGTACGCATCTCGATTCAAAGGATCTTAAAACAAATTTTCCCAATATTTTTGAGAAGTGCCTTGAAAAAGGGTTGGATATCAGCCGCGATTTGATACCTGTTGTACCTGCAGCCCATTACGTTTGCGGGGGTATACATACAGATAAGCACGGACGATCCAGTATTATCAACCTTTACGCAGCGGGAGAATGCACACATACGGGTATGCATGGGGCCAATCGTATGGCATCCAATTCATTGCTGGAAGCAATTGTTTTTGCAAATAATGCGGCACACCACGCTGTTGAGAAGCTGTATTCATCTGAAATCAACAAAAATATACCGGATTGGAATGATGAAGGCACGATTTTAAATGAAGAAATGGTACTGGTAACTCAAAGTCTGAAAGAAGTTCAGGCGATTATGAGTAATTATGTGGGTATTGTAAGAAGTGATCTTCGGCTGGAAAGAGCTCTCAAAAGACTAAACCTGATATACCAGGAAACCGAACAGCTTTATATTAAATCGTATGTTTCTACCCGTTTATGTGAATTGAGAAACATCATCAATATTGCTTACATCATTATTAAACAAGCCATGAAAAGGAAGAACAGTATCGGTTTACACTATAATCTCGATTACCCCAAAGCTAGTCAATCATAAGAATCTTCTTCAAAATTTTTGAGCCACCCAACAGCAAGGTAAATCAGGGGTGTATCAAACAAAGCTGCAAAAAATTTAAAAATATAGCTGTTGAAAATTAAAATCACCATTGCCCCGATTCCTGTGATGCTATCTCCCAAATTTCCGGAAACATACAGAATGGTAATAATAGCTGTAGAATCAACAAGCTGACTGACCATTGTTGATGCGTTATTACGCAACCATAAGTGCCTGCCATGGGTTTTCTTTTTCCAGAAATGGAATAGACGAACATCAATGGTTTGGGCAACAAGGTAGGCTGTCAAACTTGCAATGGTATTTCCCACCATGTAACCGTAAATACCATCAAATAAATGCAATCCGGCACTTACTCCTTCGGCATCGGGCAAATAATAATTGATCGTCATGATGGTAATCATAAAAATATTTACGCCAAATCCTATCCAAACAACCATTTGAGCTTTTCGTCGGCCAAATAATTCACTTATTAAATCAGTTGCAAGAAAAGTTAAAGGAAAGGCAATCAACCCGACAGGGACAATCATTGAATATACACTTCCGCTTCTTACCAACTCAGGCACAAAAGGTAGAAACCAATCAGGAAAATGAATACTGAATAAATGAATAAATTTGGTAGTACCAATCAGATTCCCCAAAACCAGGGCTGTAACAAACAGGCTGCTCAAAGCAAGGAAAAGGGCATCGCGATTAAAAGGAGTGTTTCGCAACCGGGGAATTTTCATAAGCTTGTCTGCTTAAAATTTTTTTGATGTAATGAAAATTTAAACAAGTATGCCGGAAAAATGTTGAACAGTTGTAATTTTGGGATAATAAAAATATGTACCAAACAATTAACCTGGAAAAAATATGGCACTGGTAAAATCAATAAAAGGTTTCACACCAAGGTTTGGAAAAGACTGTTACCTGGCAGAAAATGCTACAGTAATTGGTGATGTTGTAATGGGAGATCAATGCAGTGTATGGTTTAACGCTGTGGTACGCGGCGATGTGCATTTTATCCGTATTGGCAGCAAGGTAAATATTCAGGATGGAGCCATTGTTCACTGCACATATGAAACTGCTCCCACCACGATCGGAAGTAATGTTTCCATTGCACACAATGCAATTGTGCATGGTTGTACCATCGAAGACAACGTTTTGGTGGGCATGAATGCCATAATTATGGACAATGCCGTAGTCGGAAGCAACAGCATAATAGCTGCCGGTTCAGTAGTACTTGAAAATACTGTTATTGAACCCGGAAGTGTTTATGCCGGTGTACCTGCAAAGAAAATCAAATCTGTTAACCAGGAATTAACAAGCAACCTGCTCGACAGAATTTCTAAAAACTATATTAAATATGCCGGCTGGTATAAGGATGATTCACAGGTGAATGAAAATTAAATCCTGGAATAATATTTATTCTTTTGTTTTACATGTTTTTATGCCAACCAATGTGTAAAGGGGGCAAAAACTCACCAGGCTGGTAAGTACAAAAACAATAGACAAAACTCCCAGCACAATAGCAAGTGTACCCGTTAAAACATCAGTATAAATAAGTACTCCGATTGCCAATGCAATTAAAACGCGAATAACTTTATCCGCTGTTCCCATATTTGCTTTCATCTTTTTATAATTTTATGATTACTACCAGATAAAATCTGCATGATAAATTTTCATCTGTTTTTTGTGATTGACGAATCATGCTCGTTTCATAATTATCAGTTTTAAAATTTTTTTAAGATATTCAGACCATAAAAGAAACGCCTGCAACAATAATAATAAGCGACCCCAGATGAATTAACCAGTAAGGCTTTTGCTTAACCGGATTTTTTCCCCACATGGCCACTGCAAGTTTATACATAAATGGCCTGTTCTTAGAAATAAAACGATAGGTATGATCTGCTATAAACTCTGCTATTTTACACCTCTCATAAAGCGGCAAAAGCCAGCGATATTTCTTTCCGTAACGAAATGACCTGAAAGCCGCAGCCGGGCCGGAATAAATCTTTCCGTCCACATCAATCAACCTTACAGCTTGCTTAAAATAACGAAGATCGATGTCAGGAAATTCAGGTGCTACTTTGACATAGGGTTCGTAAATAACCTTATCTCCGGAAAACATCTTCCACCGTAAAACCCAGTAATGGCCATAATCGGCTTATTACCGGGTAAATATTTAGTTTTATCGAGTTTGGTAAACATTACAAAGAAACGTTTTATTATTTTACTAAAGTTAATGATTCTAATTTTATCTGCAACATCCATCAAAATATCAATGGAGTTTCTGAATATAAAATATTGATTAATTATACGCTACATGTTTATAAACCTTTTATGACCGCAGGTTGTTTGATAGGTATATTCACTTTATTAAATAATTTTCAAATACTTTAAAACCCAATGATATGGCAAGAATAGCATTTTTCTCAACACAACCCTACGATCGCAAATTATTTGAAAATGCTTCTGAAAAGCATGAGTTTGAATTTTTTGAAACCCGGCTGCGGGAGCAAACAGTAAATCTCACACAAGGCTTTGACGGGGTTTGTGTTTTTGTAAATGACAAAATTACCGAAGAAGTTCTGCAGGGAATTTCTGAGAATGGAGTAAAACTCGTTGCTTTGCGTTGTGCCGGCTTCAACAATGTTGATTTGAAAGCTGCTGAAAAATATGGAGTCACAGTTTTACGTGTTCCTGCCTATTCGCCTGAAGCCGTTGCAGAACATGCGCTTGCCCTTATGATGACTCAGGCCCGTAAAACCCACAAATCATACAACAGAGTCAGAGATGGAAACTTCTCTCTGGTTAAGTTAAACGGCTTCACCATTCATGGTAAAACTGTAGGAATTATTGGTACAGGTAAGATAGGTCAAGCCTTTTGCCGTATTTTATCGGGCATGGGAGCAAACATTATTGCCTATGATAAATATCCTTCTGACGATATGAAAAAATTAGGGGTAGAATACAAAGAGCTTGATGATGTGTTAAGCGAAAGTAATATAGTTAGTTTACATTGTCCTCTTACTCCTGAAACCCATCATATCATCAATGCAGAAACTTTATCAAAAATGAAGAAAGGCGCAATGCTTATCAATACCAGCAGGGGTAAGCTGGTTGATACGTTGGCAGTGATTGATGCTCTTAAAAATGAGCAACTTGGCTCTTTAGCCATTGATGTATATGAAGAGGAAGAAAAACTGTTCTTCAGAGATCTGTCGGAGAAGATCATCAGAGATGACCAGATATCACGACTAATGATATTCCCCAATGTTTTGATAACAGCCCATCAGGGATTTTTCACCCAGGAAAGCCTGAACGAAATCATGCAAATAACACTGAAAAATTTTGATGATTTTGAAAGTGGAAAGGAATCGTCAAATGAAGTAAGCTGCGCGCTTATAAAAGACTGCTGAAAAAAGTATTATAAATATATTTTATACTTTGTACAGGTTGTTCCTTATGGCAAAAGTAACAAGCTTCACGCTGCTGTCAACACCGGTTTTTCTGAAAAGATTCGCTTTGTGCCCGTCAACCGTACGCTGGCTTATAAACAGCTGATCAGCAATCTCTTTAATAGTAAATCCTTTACAGATAAGGTTAAGTACCTCAACCTCTCTTTTGGTAAGTTCTTCTCTTAACTCAGGTTCGGGACCTGATGCTTTACTTTTTTTGCTTACAAGCGAATGAGTTAGCACCGGCAGTAATTCATCTGAGAAATAGTTTTTATTTTCAGAAACCAGTTCAATGGCTTTTTGAAGTTCATCCTCTTCAACCGTTTTTAAAAGAAACCCTTTAATACCTGCTTCAATCATACTTACCAGGTACTCTTCTTCACCAAACATACTGATTGCAACGATTTTAAGTGTCGGGTAATCTTCAATGGCTTTCTGGGTGGCTTCTATGCCATTCATAACAGGCATTTGAATATCCATAAGTACAATGTCGGGTTGATCATCTTTTATCATTTCCAGAAATTCCTGCCCGTTGGATGCTTCTCCGAATATTTCCACACCGGGTATTTCTTTTAAAAGCATTATAAGACCTTTCCTGAAAATATGCTGATCTTCAACGATCATTATTTTGAGTTTCTTTTTGTCCATGACCGGTTATTTTATTTATACATCTGAATAAAATATTTCACACAGTTGCAAATGTAGCGATAAATATATATTGCTTAGGTTAAAATTTAAACTTTTCGAATAGGTATTTCCATATGGAAATGGAGAAAATTATTCTTCAGAAAATATGTTCCCTTACCATTTAAGAAATTTATGCGGCTGAAAATGTTTTTTAATCCCTGTCCTCCACCCTTTCTTGCATAGGCTTCCTGAAAGTCAAATCCTTTGCCATCATCTTTATAATCAATGAAAAGATAATTATCTTTTGAATACACCTTAATGAAAATATTATTGGCGCCGGCATGTTTCAAGGTATTATTGATGAGTTCAAGAGCAATTCTGTAAATGTGGGTTTCTGTATTATTATCAAAACTTTTCAAATTTTCAGGATAGCTAAATTCAATATTAACCGATTCGGTTTTATTAATGGCATCGGCAAAAGACTTCAGAGCGCGAACAAAGCCATATTCGGTTAAAATACTTGGCATTAGGTTATTAGCGATACTACGGGTAGATTCTATAGCTTGCTTAATGGTTGATTTCATTTCATTAAGCAGATCCTGTTTCTGTTGCATATCTTTATTTTCCTTTTGCAACAGGCCAACATAAATTTTAAGGGTTGAAAGCAAAGCTCCCAATCCGTCATGCAGATCTTTCGAAAATCTTTTTCTTTCATCTTCCTGGGTTTCCAATATGGCATTCAGGATTTCTTTTTCGTGCTCTTTTTGTTTTGTAATATCTCTTATGGCCAGCACATTAATCATTTCATTTTTGTACTGAAAAGGCTGGTATTGCATGAGGCCATAAAATCTGCTCATATCATTCTTGTAAAATACCAATTCCCATATCCCATTATCTGCATGTTTGGAAATTTTTTCAAGAATTCTTTTCCCGGATACATCAACAAATGCATCAATCTTTTGAAATTCATCCTTATTTTCCTGAAGTCCGAAAAGTTTGTAAGCTGCCTTATTGGCTTCAATAATATTGCCATCTTTTAAGAATAATACTGCTTCGAATGCATTTTCCGATAATGCTTTAAATTTTTCTTCAGCCTGCTTACGATTTTCCACTTCCTGCAACAGATCTCTGTTGGTATTGGCAATCTGGTCACGTGAATGCTTTAATTCAAGGTGTGTACCAACTCTTGCAAGCATTTCTGCTTTATTTATGGGCTTGGTTATATAATCCACAGCACCGGCTTCAAAACCTTTTACTACTTCATCAGTTTTATTGGCTGATGTTATAAAAATAATGGGTATGTGCCTATACTTGCTGTTATTCTTTAATTCCCTGCATAATTCATATCCATCAATATCGGGCATTAGAATATCAAGCAGAATAAGATCGGGAGAGAAATCCTTCAGTACTTTCCGGGCCTCTTTACCAGATATTGCTTTTTGAACCTGATAATCAACTGATTTTAATAAATGCATTAATACCTTCAGACTTATCGGATCATCATCAACAATTAATACTTTTCTGGCTGGTGAGTTCATAACCTTTAATAGTTTTTAAAGCCAATAAAATTTAAAATCCAATGCTGCTGATATGCATTAACTGCCAAAAGACAAATTTTGCAGCTGGAATATCATTTTATATCGCCCTGTATGAATTAGCCCTATCCTTTCATTTACAATAAATTAAAGATAAAACAGCTAAACTTGCATGCGTAAAGTTATAAAAAATACATAAAATTGTATTTTTTTTCTTTTGCATATAAAAAAACTGTATCTTTATCAATTGGATTCTAATCTTCATTGAATTAATCACATTGTTAAAAGAACTAAAATGCTGGTAAGTTTTAAAAATGGCGAAATTAACTATGAAGAGTACGGTCAGGGTGATACTTTGATACTTTTGCATGGTTTCACTGAATCGTTAAAAATATGGTATGATTATAAGGATGTTTTATCAAAATATTACAAATTAGTTTTAATTGATTTACCTGGTCATGGCAAAAGTTCTATAATTGATGAAGTACATTCAATGGAACTGATGGCTGATTCTGTAAATGCTGTTTTTAATGAACTTGGCATTGAAAAGGCGGTTTTGATTGGTCATTCAATGGGAGGTTATGTTAGCCTGGCTTTTGCAAGGAAATATTCAAGGTTGCTTAAAGGGTTAGGCCTTTTTCACAGTACATCTTTAGCCGATAGTGATGAACATAAAGATGGCCGCGACAGGGCAATAGAGATAATACGTAGCAACCACAACCGGTTTTTATTAAATTTTATTCCTGATCTTTTTGCTCCCGAAACCCGTGAAATACATAAAAGCGAAATCCAGGTGTTTATTGATGAAGCATCGGCAATGGACCCGCAAGCATTAATTGCAGCCCAGCATGGAATGAAAGAACGATCCAGCACCTTAGATGTGCTTATTAATGCACCTTTTCCGGTTATGTTTATTGCAGGCCAGAAAGACAGCCGGATTCCTTTTGAAAATATTTGGGTTCAAATGGCACTTACAGAAACAGCTTATTCCCTGATCCTTAGAAATGCAGGACATATGGGATTTATTGAAGCCAAAGACAAAACCCTTGATTTTGTTGAAAGCTTTACAAGGAGCTGTTACAAATAATAAATTGCCCTGCTTACTGCCGGGGAAGGCAGTTAAAAATGAAAAAAGCTCCGTATCGGAGCTTTTTTCATTTATTGCCTGTAATAAATTTTATATCCCCAGGGGGTCATCTCCGGTGAAAAATCCTGATCTATTTCCAGTGTATCTCCAGAAAATAATTCAACATAACTATCTGCATAATCGCCACCCAAAAACTCAACAAGTCTTGCTTCTTCTGACAGATTAAGTACTACAAATACTTTATCATCGTCTTTTTCGCGTGTAAATGCAAAAACATTGGTATCATCACTGGTATTTACGCGTTTTATTTCACCACCGGCAAGTCCGTTCCACAAAGCTTTATTTTTTTCTTTGAGGCTGAATAGTTTGGCATAAAAATCCTGATAGCTCAAATTGCTCCAATCGATTTCATCTTTTTCAAAAAAATCAAGCATCTTATCAAGCCCTGCTTCCTGTCCATTATAAAGCAAAAACATACCCGGAACCGTATTGGCCAATACAGCAAAAGCTTCCATTCCGTCACCCAACCGGTCAAAAACAGTTCCTGCCCAGGAATTTTCATCATGATTTGAAATAAAATTTATTTTATAAGTGCCAACGGGATAATTGCCCATATTTTCTTCAAAAAAGTAATTATCCAGAACCGATACATCTTCTTCACCCCGGGTAATACTATTCATTGCGTGGTGTGATGTCCAGGAATAGCCTGCATTAAAGGCATGTTCATTTAGTTCAGGATGATCTGCTTCGGCGAGCATAAAAACAGGTTTAATTTCTTCCAGTTCAAGCCGTGCCTGATTCCAGAATTCAGTTGGCACCAGGTAAGCCACATCGCAGCGAAATCCATCAATATTGACCTCGTCAAGCCAAAAGCTCATTTCTGCAATCATGGCATCCCACAGATCCTTATTGGAATATTCAAGCTGAATTACATCTGACCAATCTGTGTTATGGGGTGGTGTAAAATTTCCATCTTCATCGGTATAATAAAACTCAGGGTTGGTTTCTGTCCATTGATGATCCCATGCCGTGTGGTTAGCTACCCAATCAATGATTACATACATTCCCATTTCATGAATCCGGTTTACAAGGTTTTGAAAGTCTTCAAGGGTGCCAAATTCAGGATTGATAGCTGTATAATTCTTCACAGAATAATAACTGCCCAATGTACCTTTTCTTTCTACTTCACCAATAGGTGTAACAGGCATAAACCAAAGAATATCCACTCCCATTTCTTTAAGACGGGGAAGGTGTTCTGCAAATGCATTGAACGTGCCTTCCGGAGTAAATTGTCTTACATTTACTTCATACAAAACGGCATTCTTACTCCACTCGGGATGAGAAACTGTACTCACCATCTGTTCAACAGAATCATCAGTGGGTTGCTGCATTTGGCATGAAACAGACCAAATGCTCATCAATACAATTGAAACAAGCTTCAATTGTGAAGATTTCCAAATTCTCTTTTTCATTTTCAATATTTTTGATTTTAAAATATATTATAGTTCAATCCGCCTGTTCAGATAGTCATCAACATCCATGGGTTTTGGCGTATAATATCCATCAAAAAAGTCGGAGGAAATAAGAAAATCTGCTGTGGCCCTGTTACAGGCTGTTGGAATATTATACAAAACGGTTATACGTAATAAAGCTTTTACATCTACATCGTGCGCCTGCTGCTGCATGGGGTCCCAGAAAAACACCATCATATCAATTTTACCTTCCACAATCAAGGAGCCTAGTTGCTGGTCACCCCCAAGCGGGCCCGATTTGAGTTTCATGATCTTAAACTCAAGATCTTCATCCCCTTTTTTACATTTATCACGAAGTGTTTCTTCTATCATTTTTCCCGTTGTACCGGTACAGATAAGATTATGTTTTGATAAGATCTCCCTGTTCCAGCAAGCCCACTCTACTAGCTCTTTTTTGCGATTATCATGTGCCACAAGGGCTACGTTTTTACCAATGGTCTTCATTTTTCAGGATTCATTAGAATTAGTAAGTAAGTATTTCAAAGCTATTGGGTGCCAGAGCCATTTTCAACTGATCTCCTTCAACGGTAAATTCAGCACCAAAATGCGATGTCCAGTTTACATTCATTAGAGACGGCAATAAATCAATACTAACATCCCTGGCCTGACGGTTTTTATTGAAAACAACAATTGCCCTGTTTCCGAAATAATACCTGGAATATGCATAAATATCATCTGTTACCCGGAGTGTATTAAAATCGCCATAAATAAAGGCTAAATTATTCATTCTTAACCGGGTAAGCTTTTTAAGATTTTCTTTCACCTTTTTCTGGTAATCGGACAGATCGTCAAAAATCATAGGCCTTCTGCTATCGGGGTCATTGGCACCGGGCATTCCAATTTCATCGCCGTAATAAATTACCGGTACGCCGGGTATTGTCATAATAAAGGCTGTTAGTGAAGCAAGTTTATCATAACCTACCGGATCACCAACACCTACTTCACTTTCCCAGCCGGGTTCGGTATCATCTTCTTCAAAACTAAGATCACCTCCTGCATATGATATAAATCGCGGCATATCATGATTTCCGGTAATATTTCCCATCAAATTCTGGAAACCATAGTAGCTAAAACTTTGGTAAAGCGAGTAGTCAAGCCGTTCAAAGGATTCTTCATCAATGGCAAAAACCGCTCTTGCATCCCAGTAAAGATTAAAATCGAATTTGCCATCGAGCAAACCTGACCCGATATACCCGCTTATTAAATCATGGCTGCCAAAGGTTTCACCGATCTGAAAAAGCCGTTTATTTTCCGGGTACATTTTCTCTTCTTTCAGCTTTTTTGTTAATGCCCGCCAAAATTCAAGAGGCACATGTTTGGTGGCATCATGCCTGAATCCGTCAAGATTAAACCTGTCGATCCAGTAAAATGCACTGTCAACCATTGTTTCAATCACTTCTGGTTTTGAAAAGTCGAGGCTTGGCAAAAAATCATCGAACCAGGTGGTAAGCCTGTGCTCATCCCATAATCTGATGTTTTGTCTTCCATCAGGCAAGTCGAGCCGGGTTTTCCATTCGGGGTTTTCAATGATCAGCGGATTGTTTTCATGAACATGATTCGACACAAAATCAAGCAAAACGCTAATATCACGCTCATGGGCATTATTTACAAGTTGTTCAAGCACTTCATCGTCACCAAAACGGTGATCAATAGTGGTTAATGTAACTGGCCAGTATCCGTGATAACCGGTATATTTTCTTTTGGGTTCAGGAAATTCAACATACGCTTCAAGCGGATTTTGTGTTATGGGAGAAAACCACACTGCATTAACACCCAGGTCAGTGAAATACCCTTCATTTATTTTTTGCAGTACCCCATCAAGATCACCCCCTAAGAAATTGGCACGAGGTGCCACTTCGGGATCATCAACAGGATCATCGCGGTCGGTATTGCCATTGAAAAACCTATCAACCATCAAAAAGTACATAATGGTAGCCTCACGATCTTCGCGATTAAGTTTTTCGGGTTCGGTAAGGGGTAAACCGTTTTCTAACGGTATAAGTAAATCATTGGATACTCCATGATCATTACAGGCAAAAATCCGAATAAAGCTTCGTTCCGTTTCAAAGGCATCACCGGGAATGTAAAGATGCAAACCCTGCCCCTGACGAATAATATTATCTTCAGGGAGCCTGAAGTTCTGCCACATAACAATCACTTCGTCAGCATCATTTACCAATTGAAGATTTATATCATTTCCTTCATAACCTGTGGCATAAATGCGAGGCAGCAAATTTTTATCAACACTCCCGATTTCTACAAGTGAATTATAACCACCCGCATTGTTGGAAACCTTATCAGGATTGCCTGGATCGAGCAAATCCTGTCCGTTTGCCACAATAAGGTATTGATACCGGCCGGGATTAAGATTTAGTGTAAGTTGCCATTTGCCATCTATCATATTCATAGGAACCGGATTCCATTCGGTCATTTCACCACGGATAGCAACGGTGTTGTAACGAACTTCTTCAGGATCAAATGTAAAAGTATGCTCCTGTCGTACAGATCTTTTTGTAAGTAAACTATAAGGTTTCCCGTTAAGCCATACCTTTACTTCAGTAATGTGCGGTATCCTTAATGATCTTGCAGTGAGTATGAGTTTGCTGCCATCATCAGAAATCCGGCTGTGCAATGATGGATGAGTTACCACCGAATCAATTTTGTTTATGGAGCTGGAATGAAAATAATCTTCCAATATCACTTCCGTTTCAACAGCCTGCAGTTCAATCAATAAAGCCAAGCCAAAGATGTCATCCCCTTCTGGAAATAATGATGCCGGGCGTGGGGCACAGCCAGTAAAAAGTATTACCAGTGTCCATATTATAAATAGATACCGGTAAGAAAAAAAAGGGTTTGCCTTCATAGTCGTTTGAAGTAAAAGGATTTACAATTTAGCTAATTATATAGTGCTATACAGCTTTAACCAGGTAAAAATTCTTTTTGCCCCGTTGTGCCAGGATATACTTCCCGTTGAGTAAGACATTTTCATTTACAACGAACTGATCATCAACCTTGTTTTTGTTTATACTAATACTGCCCTCTTTCAGTGCTCTCCGGGCTTCACCTTTCGAGGCCAGAATATTTGTATCTGACCCCAGAAAATCAATGATCCCGATACCTTGCCCAAGTTCGTTTTTGGTTATTTCAAACATGGGAACACCATCAAAAACATCAAGCAATACGTTTTCAGGTAGTTTTTTCAGTGTTTCGGTAGTTCCCTTTCCAAATAAAATTTCGCTGGCCTCCACTGCTGTATTATATTGCTCTTCACCGTGTACCCTGATGGTGATATCTTTTGCCAGGGTTTTCTGTAACAAACGTAAATGGGGTTGCTGCTTATGTTCTTCAATAATGTTCTCAATTTCTGTTTTGGTGAACAAAGTAAATATCCTGATGTACTTTTCTGAATCTTCATCAGAACAGTTTAACCAGAATTGATAAAACTGGTAAGGAGATGTATATTCCGGATCAAGCCAGATATTTCCTTTCTCGGTTTTACCGAACTTACCACCATCGGCTTTTGTAATAAGCGGGCATGTAAGTGCAAAAGCCTCCCCGCCGGTTTTTCTTCTTATAAGCTCTGTACCTGTAGTAATATTTCCCCACTGATCAGAACCACCCATCTGCAGTCTGCAGTTTTTCTCCCTGTAAAGATGCAGGAAATCATAGCCCTGCACCAACTGATATGTAAACTCAGTAAATGATAAACCTTCGCGCGATTCGCCACTCAAACGTTTTTTTACGGAATCTTTTGACATCATATAATTTACGGTGATATGTTTACCCACATCACGAATAAAATCCAGGAAAGAAAATTCTTTCATCCAATCATAATTGTTGACCATTTCGGCCCGATTTAAAGCATCACTTTCGAAATCAAGAAAATGTTTTAGTTGTTCTTTAATAGATTCCTGGTTGTGTCTGAGAGTTTTTTCATCCAGCAGATTTCTTTCAGATGATTTCATTGAAGGATCACCAATCATACCTGTAGCCCCACCCACCAAAACAATCGGTTTATGACCTGCTACCTGTAAATGTTTAAGCATCATCACACTAACCAGGTGACCAATGTGCAATGAATCGGCTGTTGGATCAATACCGACATATGCTGCGGTAACCTCTTTTTGAAGTTGCTCTTCCGCTCCCGGCATAATATCGTGGATCATACCACGCCATTTCAATTCTTCAACAAAATTCATAATTCGCTGTTTCAATAATTGTTTATATTGATTTTTTTATTTTATAAATGTTCTGCTGTTCTGTCTGGAAAATTTTTCAGAACCTTATAACAATGAATGCGCAGGCGTGCAAAATTACATACTATGCATTAATAAACTGTTATTTTTGATTTTTATTTAATGATAAAACTTCCCGAAAAATAATTAGGTTTGTGATATGATACTATTAACAGGAGGAACCGGATTGGTTGGCTCGCATCTCTTATATGAGCTTACAGCAGACGGAAAAAAGGTCAGGGCATTAAAGCGTCAGGGCAGCAGGCATAACATAACTGAAAAAATATTTGAATGGTACAATCCTGAAAAATATGCTGAACAACTGGAGCAAATTGAATGGATTGAGGGAGATCTTTCAGATGTATTCAGTTTGCGCGAAGCGTTACATGGTGTGAAAACAGTATATCACTGTGCTGCTGTTGTTTCTTTTGTGCCTTCCGAAAGGCCCAAAATGCTCAGAATAAATATAGATGGTACTGCAAATCTTGTAAATGCCTGTTTAATGGAAGGTGTTGAGAAGTTTTGCCATTGCAGTAGTATTTCAGCTGTGGGTCGCCCCGACAAGGGCACATGGGTTGATGAATCGCTCATCTGGAAAACTTCCAGGAAGAATTCCTATTACTCAATCAGCAAATTTGGGGCAGAAAGAGAAGTGTGGAGAGGTTCGGAAGAGGGCCTTCAGGTAGTTATTGTAAATCCTTCGGTAATTATTGGCCCTGGTGACCCAAACCGTTCAAGTGCCCGTCTGTTTACTACTGTAAAAGATGGATTAAGATTTTACAGCAGCGGCTCAACCGGGTTCGTTGATGCAAGGGATGTGGCAAAAGCCATGAAATTTCTTACAGAAAGCAATATTCATGACGAACGGTATATTCTTAACAGTGAAAACATAAGCTATAAGGAGCTTTTTGAAATATTTGCCAGGTATGCAAAAGTAAAGCCTCCTTTTTTTCGGGCCGGAAGAACATTAAGTGAAATTGCCTGGCGGCTTGAAAAACTTCGAAGCCTGCTCACAGGCAGTAATCCTTTAATAACGAAAGAAACTGCAAGGAGTGCAAATAGTGGATATCAGTTTTCGAACGAAAAAATCAAAGATGAGATGGGAATCCGTTTTTACAGTGTAGAAGAATCAGCTAAAAACACTGCCGGTTTTTTTGAAAAGTATCCGGTTATAAATAATTGATTAGGTTATATTTTTCCCAAACCGCTTTTTCGTTTTATTATTTTTTGCGTGATCATATACAGCAATAGAAGTATCATAAGGAAAAACGCCAGTCTTCCAAGATAATCACCGGTTCTTACATAAAAAGTCATTTTATCATTTTTATGTATCTGAAACTTTACAGCAGCCGTTTCCCACCAGTTTGTTTGTTCATACATCTCACCCCTGGGATCGATGAATCCTGATATTCCGGTTTTCGCCGACCGTGCAATGCTTCTTCTGGTTTCAATTGCCCGAAGCCGGGCATACTGATTATGTTGCTTGTAACCCGGAGTATCTCTCCACCAGCCATCGTTGGTAATTACAAAGATCAGTTCAGCTCCGTTTTTAATATAATCATTAAGGTAAGCTCCGTAAATAGATTCATAACAAATTACAGGCGCTACCTGGGTTCCATCAACACCTGTAAAAACTCCCCTGTAGTCCTGCTTGCCCATGCTACCCGCTGTTCCACCGAAATATTCAACAACTTTTCCCAGTAAACGAAGATATTTTGCAAAGGGCATTTGTTCAATTCCCGGAACGAGTTTTGATTTAAAGTATTGATCGGTATTTCCTTTTGAGTCGACCATAAGAGCTGCATTGTAGGCATCATAATAATTATCTGTTTCTCCAAGCTTATCAGCAGTGGCCGGCAACTCATCTCCAGGCTCATAAATTCTGTACATTGTAGCCCCTGCCACCCAGGTAAGTGAATCAAATGACATAGCGTGCTTCTTCAATGCTGTATATCCGTAATGCGATTCCATATCATGCAACCATAAACTTAGAGGAAGTGCCGCTTCAGGAGCCACAACAAACCTTGTATCTTCTGAAATCAAAGGATCGGCCAATGCAATCATTTCATCAACCCATTTGTTTGCTTCCTTAGCCGACGATGGCCTTAAATAGGGATCGAGACCGGGTTGAACAACCACTACCTCAACCGGGTCTTCAGGCATTTCGTATCGATTCCATATAATAAGTGAAATACCTGTAGGCACTATAAGGAAGAAAAATGTTACCAACCCCATAATGGCCCTCCTCTTAACCAAACGATACTGTTCAAGATTCTGAAGGTATACTTCTTGTTTTTGTTTTTCTGACTGATCTGTAGTATCAATACTTCTTTGAACGGATATTTTCCCCAAAGGTGTTCTCCATGCTTTGTATAATGAAAAAAAGCAAATATTTAAAATTATTATCCAGGCAGTTCCACCCAAGGTACCTGTATACTCATACCACTGAACCCACATGGGAAGGGTTGAAAAAGCATTACCCAGGTTTAACCAGCTCCAGCTCAAATCCCAGTCAAGATGCAAGTATTCAAAACTTAACCAGAACACCAAAAGAGACAAAACACTTTGATTACCCGGCAAAACACTCCTGGCTGCATGCATCAGAGCAAAGGGTATGGCCATAAAAAATGAATTCAGAAAAACTGCCATCAAAACTCCCGGAAAGGAAGCAAAAAATATCCACCATGTCGTGAGTCCATTGAAAATAGCAAAGCTGAGCCATGCATATAATAACACACTGTACCTGTTATACTGGCTTCGGTTTCTTAAAATATGATCTTCGGCAAGCAACAAAGGAACCAGAGCAATAAAAATAAGCAAAGGAATGCCCCGTGCAGGCCAGCTGAATGACAAAAGCAAACCACTTAATATGCTAAGAAACAATGGATATGATAAACCGGGAATTTTTCGCATTTCTAAACAATGAATTAATACTGCAATTAATTTTTATAGAATACTTTTTTGAACTGGTAAAAGTAAATAAATTCCCAAAAAACAATTTTAAGGGTTTATGTTTTCAATCGCTTTAAAATTAGTGATTTTGATAAAATCTGACTTTTTCAGAATAAATTATAAATCTAAGTTATATCAATTGTTTAAAATATAGTTTAAAACAATATTTTTTCTACATTTGCTTAAATAATTTAACTAAAATATTAACTATACAGTTTATGACTAAAAATAAAAACACCGAGCAAAAGATCTTTGACGCAGCTACAGAGCTTTTCATGGAAAAGGGCGTAGATCGCACAAGTGTCAGGGATATTGCATCCAAAGCCGGCATCAATCTGGCTTTGATGAATTATTATTTCAGAAGCAAAGAAAATCTTTTTGATGCAATCTTTACTAATCTCGTAAAGGAAAACACAAGGGATCTTCTCCAAATCCTCGATTCAGATATGGGACTTGAAGAAAAAGTACGAAATTATGTGGATGCATACATTGATATACTTACTTCAAATCCTTTACTTGTGCCTTTTTTCATGGCAATAATACACCGTAGCCAGGACAAAATTACCAAGATGAAAATGATCAGTAATCTGTATGGTACTGAAAAATTCAGCCAGCAAATCGTTGATGAAGGGAAAAAGGGAACTATACGCAGAACTGACCCATCTCACTTTTTTGTAGATATGATAAGCCTGATAACTTTTCCCTTTGCCATCAGACCTCTCATAATGGATCGAAACGAAATGAGTACCGAAGATTTTGATACATTTATTCACGAGAGAAAAGAGCACGTAACAAGTCTTCTGTTGAAAAACATGAAGGATTGCTAAATTAAAATACTGAGTTAAAAAAAGCCCTGAAATTTTTATTGATTCCAGGGCTTTTTTTATGAATTATGATATTGATGAATTATTAACATCCGCATTTCTTCTCATGCATAAACGGATACCGGAAATCGGTTGGTGGCAGGAATGTTTCTTTAATGGTTCTGGGAGAAATCCAGCGTAACAGGTTAATATAGCTACCTGCTTTATCATTGGTGCCTGACTGTCTTGAACCACCAAAAGGTTGCTGCCCCACAACAGATCCTGTGGGCTTATCATTCATATAAAAATTACCTGCCGAATAACGAAGGATCTGGCATGCTTTAACAGTTGCATAACGATCCTGCGAGAAGATAGCTCCGGTTAATGCATAGGGTGAAGTATCATTGCAAAGTTCCAGGGTTTTTTCAAACTCATCATCTTTGTAAACGAAAACAGTTAGTACAGGACCGAAAATTTCTTCTTCCATAGTTACAAAATGAGGATTGGTAGTTTTAATAACTGTAGGATCAATAAAGTATCCCACAGAATCATCATATGTTCCACCTGCAATTATTTCTGCTTCTTTTGATTCTTTGGCCTTTTCAATATAACCTGTAATACTTTTGAAAGCTTTTTTGTCAATAACTGCATTAACAAAATTGCAAAAGTCTTTCACATCACCCTTTTTGATCAGCCTGATATTTTTTTCAATTTTCTTTTTCAATTCAGGCCACATGGACTCAGGTATATATGCACGTGAAGCCGCAGAGCATTTCTGGCCCTGGTATTCGAATGCGCCCCGAACCAAGGCCGTGGCAACTTCATCAATGCGTGCAGATGGATGCACAAATACAAAATCTTTACCTCCTGTTTCACCTACCACCCGTGGATAAGACCGGTAATTCTCAAGATTGTTGGCAACAGCTTTCCAGAGATGATTGAAGGTGCCGTTACTACCTGTAAAGTGCACACCTGCAAGGTCTTTATGGTTTAAAACTATATTACCTATTTTAGAGCCTTGCCCCGGGATAAAATTGATAACACCATCGGGCAGTCCGGCCTCTTTATAGATCTGCATCAGATAATAATTAGATAGCAGAGCGGTGGTTGCAGGTTTCCATACAACAGTATTTCCCAGTATGGCAGGTGCCATTGCCAGATTGGATGCAATTGCTGTAAAATTAAACGGGGTTACGGCAAATACAAATCCTTCGAGAGGCCTGTATTCAATCCTGTTCAGATTGCCAATTTCGCTGTGGGGTTGTTCGTTATAAATTTCAGAAACATAATGCGCATTAAACCTTATAAAATCTATTGTTTCACATACAGCATCAATTTCTGCCTGGAAAGCATTTTTACCCTGCCCAACCATTGTGGCAGCATTGATCAGATGTCTGTATTTTTTGCTGATGAGTTCTGCAATTTTTAGAACAATAGAAACTCTTTCAACCCACGACATTACTGCCCATTGCTTATGTGCCTCAAGGGCAGAATCTATGGCCATTTTTACTTCCTTATCACCTGCTTTGTGATATTTGGCAATTACGTTGCCATGATTGTGAGGACTTACAACTTCCCCTAAGTTTCCGGTCCTTACTTCCTTTCCTCCAATGATTAGAGGAATTTCAATTTGGGTATTGCTTTGGCGTTCCAGTTCCTTTTCCAATGCAATCCTTTCGGGTGTGCCTTCAGTATAAGCATAAACAGGCTCATTTTGAGGACGATCAAAAAAGAATTGAGCGTTATTCATAATGTGTATGATTTGATTGGTTTATATAATTTGACTGTATTCCTGATTTCCTCAATGATAAGAAAATTAATGCAAATAAACAATTGCGCAACGTAAAGTTTTTACGGCACAATAAAAAAAGCAAAAAGAGTACTTAAAATGGTAAATAACAAAGATAAGATATGCAAATCCATTATCACAATCTTACATCTACACCCAGGCGAATTACCGGGTTCTGATTATGTATCTGGCTGTCACTGTTAAAATTCCACAGCACAATTATATTCAAAAAAGTTCTGGGGCTTAATGCTGCCCGGTATCCACCGCCGGCAAAATAATTAAACTCCCAGTATCTGCCTTCACGAGTGTCCAGTGGACTGCCAATTTTAGAATCCAGGTTCAGTGCTTCAAACTCCGTTTGTACAAATATTTGCGGTGTTATAGTATACCGTGCAAACAGATTACCTCCATAAATACTTGTAATTATGGTTGTTTGTTGTCCATTTGTCAAACCTGAAAAACCTGAATCACGATAATACTGATAAGTAGCTCCCAGACCAGATGTTAACCGGTTGGTAAATCGGTATGCAACAGTGGGTGAAACAATTATTGCAGTTATGGTACCAAACTGCAACCCCACATATCCTCCTACATAAATACGTTCACGAACCGGCAAATCACTTACATCAGTTTCATCATCCCCGGCAAGGGTTTGATAGGGTATCAGAACAAATAATAATATACCCAAAAGAAGAATCAGTTTTTTCATTTCTAAATATTTTTATAACAGCAAAAATATACATGCTGAAAAAACATATATCATGCTATAATGAAGAAACAAATGTAATTCCGATTTGTTGGAGAGAAATATCAATCGCGAATAATCTTTTTTACATATAACCCTTTCATAAAGCGCGCTTCAAACTTACTGCCAACAGGAAGATAACTGATGTTCTCATGGATTCCCACCAGCAGCATACCCTGATGAAACAGACTTTCATGAAACTTTTTGATGACTTTGTTTTGCAACACCGGATTAAAGTAAATAATAACATTTCGGCAAAATATCAGATCAAACCTGGATAATACTGAACCGTCAACAAGATTATGAAACCTGAAAGTAGCTTTATCCCTGATAAATTTTTTCACCTTAATGGATTTGCCTGAATCATCAGATTCAAAGTATTTTGAGAACTTTACAGGTAAATCAGGGGCTTCCTGATAATTAGAGTTATTGGTTTTTAAAACCTTATTATAATTTTCGAAATATCCATTATTCAATCTTCTGTTGAAAACTCCTTTTTTGGCTATTTCAAGTATATCGGTGTTAATATCTGTACCCAACACTTTGACTTTTTCCAGTAAATTCATTTCATTTAGAAGAATAAGTGTGGAGTAAACTTCTTCTCCGCTTGAACAGCCTGCGTGCCAGATATTGATACTGGATTTATCTTTAAAAAGAGGAAAAACATTTTGCTTCAGATTTAACCAAACATCAGCATCACGAAAAAGCTCAGTAGTATTTACAGTAATATCATTGATACATTTTTTGAAGTACTTTTCATCCCTCGCAGTTCTTTCCACCAAATCATCAACTCCGTAAAGGTTATGACTTATCAACAGGTATTCAATGCGCCTTTTAAATGATAACTCGGCGTAATGGCTAAAATCATAATTGTAGTTATCCCTGAACGCCTTAATAACTTTAACGATATCATTTGCGGATAATTCCACTTTTAAGGCCATAGACACATTACAATTAAATTTACATTTTAAAAATACACCCGAAATCAAACGCTGATATTTTTCGATAATTCCCTCTAATAGGCTGAATTTGAATCAGTTTAACAGTTTACATCAGTTGATTTTAGCTGGCCGCAAGGTAATAAAATACTTATGAGGGAATATATGTTTTTTACTGAATTTTTTGGTTTTGAAATAAGTAAAAAAACCTGATTTGATATGGATCCCGGGGATGATGTGATTCAAATGATTCAAATTCAAAAATATCATACCTAATGATATTTGAAATTTTTTCAATATTTGATATTGAAAAATCAGAACAAGAATTTGTCAGATAAGAAATCTTTTTTTCTCAATGTGTCAGGCAATTATTGTGGTTTTAAATCAGCGTCAATAACATGAGCCATTGATGCGGCTTTTAGCAAGCATTCCTCATACTCTCTTTCGGGTACCGATTCGATGGTTATGGCGCTACCGGCCATAAAACTTAAAAAGTTATCAGCGTTATTGTACAACAAACTCCGGATTATTACATTAAAATCAAAGTCCTTTCCCGGTTTAATATAGCCGACAGCACCTGAATATAATCCTCTTTGTGTATCTTCATACTGTTCAATTAACTCCATAGCTCTGATTTTAGGTGCGCCGGTCATACTGCCCATCGGAAATGCCATCCTGATTGCATCCACAAAATGGATTTTGTTTTTCAGAGTTGAAGTTACTGTTGAGATCATCTGATGTACCCGTGGATAAGTATAAATTCCGAAAAGCTCTTCAACCTTCACTGAGCCTTTCCCGGCAGATCGTGAAAGATCATTCCTGACCAAATCAACAATCATAACATTTTCGCTACGCTCTTTAGGGTCATTAAACAATATATTCTTAAGGATAACATCTTCTTCAGGAGTATTCCCTCGTTTTATGG